>JBBSNU010000174.1:0-8753 GCA_038260455.1 Chroococcales cyanobacterium
CTAATTGTAGGAGTGACTGGAGCATCGGGATTAATTTACGCGGTGCGAACATTAAAATATCTGTTGGAAGCCGATCGCGCTGTGGAACTGGTAGCATCAAAATCTACCTACATGGTTTGGCAAAGCGAACAGAACATCCGAATGCCCGCAGAACCGACTCTGCAAGAAGAATTCTGGCGGGAAAAAGCAGGAGTACCCAATTCTGGCAAACTTCGCTGCCATCCGTGGCAAGATGTTGGTGCTAATATTGCTAGCGGCTCCTTTCGCACCCAAGGAATGATCATTATTCCCTGTAGCATGAGTACACTAGGCAAGTTAGCGGCGGGATTGAGCTCGGATTTGCTCGAAAGAGCGGCCGACGTTCAGCTTAAGGAAGGCAGAAAATTGGTACTTGTACCTAGAGAAACTCCTTTTAGCTTGATTCACCTGCGAAATTTGACTACCTTAGCCGAAGCAGGGGCTAGAATTGTGCCAGCGATTCCCGCTTGGTATCACAATCCTCAAACTATTGAAGATTTGGTAGACTTTGTAGTGGCTCGCGCTTTAGACCAGTTGGGGATTGATTGCGTTCCTCTCAAACGCTGGAAGGAAGAAGAAAAGAGTCATTAGTCATTAGTCATTAGTCATTAGTCATTAGTCATTAGTGATTAGTCATTAGTCATTAGTCATTAGTTAATTACCAATTACCGATTACCAATTACCTATTAAAAATTGATATGCGTCCTATATTATTGCTAGTAATTGTGGTAGGGCTAACTATTTTTGCCTTGCAAAATGTGGAGCCGGTATTATCGCTGGTATTTCTCGGAATTCGAGCGCCCGCATTGCCTTTATCTATCTGGATTTTGCTCGGCCTGGCCGCGGGCGCTGTCACGTCTTTATTTATTTCTGGTATGCTGGCTTTTTCCAATTACCTATCTCAAAGAGAAAACCGCACCGGCCGCGACATTCCCAGCCGTGATGCTGTCTCAGCAGACAGGAGAACAGCTTACGCCGCGCCTCCCCCTCCCAGAAAACAGGAGATTGACCCGGATTTTGATACGGAAAATAGCCAAACTTCCTATCAAACTCAGTACGGGACACCGGCGGGTTACAGTGCTCGGACTTTCCAGCAAGAAATTCCGAACCCGGTTGGGGCGAAGGATGACGATCGACCAGGGATCGATCGCGCTGCAGACGATGAGGATGATTGGGTTTCTGATGGCTCAAAATCCGGCTCTGACGGCAGCGATGATGATTGGGGGGACGATCGCGATTTTCCCAGTCAACCGCAGGTAAATGACGTTGCAGGGGCAAATCCGAGGGATTACGAAACGAAACAGGAACCGAAAAGCAAGTCTTGGGCTGGGTCGATATACTCTTACGGCTATCGAGATCCGAATCAATCTGGCGTGGGGAAAACTGAGTCTGTATACGATGCGGAGTATCGGGTGGTGGTTCCACCGCAAGACACCATACTTCAACCGGGTGACGCGGAATTACCTCAAAATCCGAGTGCAGAATCAGAGGATGATTGGGGATTGGATGAGGATGATGTATTTGATGAGGACTCACCCCCCAGCGGCGGGCCGATTAACTTAAAAAAATAGTCAAATAAAAATAGGGAGGATTTGGCGGTGGATTTGTTGAGGGGAGTTAATGTTTATCTCGTCGGGATGATGGGTTCGGGAAAAACGACGGTGGGGCGGATTTTGGCAAGGGAATTAAAATACCGTTTTTTTGATACTGATGAGCTAATTGTTCGAGTTGCGAATCAGTCAATTGCTGAGATTTTCGATCGCGAAGGGGAAGAGGCTTTTCGGGAATTAGAAGCTAAGGTGCTCGCCGAATTGTCTGCTTATAAAAATTCGATCGTGGCTACGGGCGGCGGCATTGTGACGCGACCGACAAATTGGGGTCATTTGCACTACGGTATAGTGGTGTGGCTAGATGTACCTGTAGATAGATTGTGCGATCGACTGCGATCGGACAGCACTAGACCCCTATTGCGGGAGGGCGATCTCAAATCTAAGCTGGAAAATATTTTAAACGAACGAGAGCGTTTTTACGCTGGAGCAGATGTCCGAGTTTCCACCAGTGGAGGCGAAAGGCCTGAAGAAGTGGCCCGTCGCGCGATCGAGGAAATTCAAAAAATTATCAAACCCGAAACAAAACCCGATATCAATTGATACATTCAGAAACCGAGTTTCTGCGAAAACAACAGGTTTATGAGGACTTTTGTATACCGTAAAAATACTGATTTTTGTCTGATTGTGTCCGTTTAACCGCAGAATGTTGGGGAATTCACCGGGTTTGAGCGGATGCGGTGCGTAAGTTTCATATAGCAACCGCCCAGACGATTAGGACGTTCTCGCATTGCTGAAACCGTTGCTTTTATTGCTTCTTCCTTCTTCCTTCTTCCTTCTTCCTTCTGTTGTGCCAAAAAATAAAATGGCCCCACCGCTGAAGGGCTGTAGGGCGCAAGGACAGTTAAACGCTAACCTGATTATCGGAAAATTTAGCATCAATGCTATCCTCCTATGTGACGATTTCACGATCGTCCATTCACTCATCAATTCTCCCGTATCAAAAAATGTAACCCGAGATCGATCGACTTTAACTTGTCCTATTCTAAAAACAATACCTCATGCATTCTGACGAGCAGCTCCCGAAAGCTGCTTTTTTATTGGGCCAAAATCGGTCATTTAGAATCTGTACGTGATATCCCAGGGCGATCTACGATCGTAACAAAAACGGTTCGTAGTGCGGACTTTAGTCCGCTCCTGGATTGCGGACTAAAGTCCGCACGAAGAACCGACCGGACACTATATCGCGAAGATGGAAAACTGCTATAATTGCGCCGATGGGGCGATCGGTCAGATGTGAGCTATTGAAAAAACTAGAGCTATATTTCTTCAAGGACGATCGCATAGTTTGCGGCTAAATATCCGCTGCCAATTGTAGAATTTGGTTGGGTGAATTTCCCCTTCCCGATTAAGGTAATACGATCTGGCCTGTTTTTGCCAAAAATTCTATCCCCCCGCCCAACCCCAAACCAGTCATAGAAACAGCAGTTAATATTGCAAAAGTCCGCCATCTGTGGTGGCCAAACAATTGAATATCTAATCTTGCCAAAGCTCCTGCTGAAGTTAAGACTAAACCAGTCACAAAAAGGTGCAGCCAAGTAAAAACTATAACTGCCAAAAGAGCTCCTACAATAATCGAAATAAAAGCTCCAGAATCACTCGAAATCCACCGTATAATAAATCTTTTTGTGCTCTTGAGCGGGAAGGACAAAGCGATAGCTAACACTAAAACAGCAAATACGGCTAAAAACCAAGTCAGGTGCGGGGGAACATCAAACTCAGATAATTTCCAGCCCAAAATGAAATAAGTAACAAAAAGTAGGGTTAGGGAAAGCCAACAGTTTTTTTTCATGTGATGAAAAGATTAGGGAAACCACGCAAAAAGGATGACCCGCCCAAAAACGGAAGCCCCCGACAGGATTAACGGTCGATTCCCAAATTTTAGACCAAAGTTCAAGTTCCCACATCGAAAGCTGCCAGAAAATCTCTCATTCTTCAATTCTTCAATTCTTCTATAGACTTGCACCGAGAAGTTCGCGGGTGGCCTAGAGGTTAGTAGAAATAGCTTGCACCGGACAAGTAGGGATGCACTGCTCGCAAACAATACAGCGCGATCGAGCAAAGGTTAGTTTAAAGCTTTCTGGGTCTAGGGTCAAGGCTTGCGTGGGGCATACGCCCGTGCACAAGCCGCAGTGAACGCAGATATCTTCGTCTATAAGGATTTCCCGGCTGGCGAGGGAAACGCCGATATTTTGCGATCGCATCCAGTCGATCGCCGCTTCTAGTTGGTCTATGTCCCCTGATAACTCTAGCACCAGTTTGCCCACTTGATTCGGAGCCACCTGAGCGCGGATAATGTTGGCTGCAACATTAAAATCCTTTGCCAGTCGGTAGGTGACAGGCATTTGGATCGATCGTTGGGGAAACGTCAGCGTTACCCGTTTTTTCACGCCTTTAGTCCTCAGTAATTTACAAACAATCTTTCTGATCTTAAGTTTTAACGCACTTGGTCTAAATTACTGGTATTCGCCAATTTTTTGCTAATCTCGATCTGATTCTCTCAAAATGTGGTATAGTTTGGGTTGGTTATTTAAAATAAAAACATAAAAAGAAAATCGCCATTTATTTTATGAATCCCAACTCGCCCAACTCAACTGCTGCGCCCGAACCCAAAAAATCGGAAGTAAAAACAGCGACGCAGCTCAGAAACTTGTTAATTGTGTTAGCAGCGATCGCCCTTTCAGTATCTATCTTTTTGGGAGTACGAACTCAGACACCATCAAGCAGTCTCACCGAAATGGCAAAAGCCTCCGCACCGCTGGAAACAGCTTTAGTAAACGGCAAGCCGACACTCATGGAATTTTATGCTGATTGGTGCGGTAGCTGTCAGGCAATGGCCAGCGATTTGAGCGCCATCAAACAAAAATATGCCGAACCGATGAATTTTGTCATGCTGAATGTAGACAACACTAAATGGCTGCCAGAAATCACCAAATATCGAGTAGACGGCATACCGCACTTTGTCTATTTGAACGATAAAGGCAGCAGAGTTGCTGAAACGATCGGCGAAATGCCACGCAGTATTATGGAAGCTAATTTAGAAGCTTTGATTGCCGGACAACCCCTGCCTCACGCTCAAGCAACAGGTCAAGTTTCTGATTTTACTCCCCCCACAGGGCCAGTGAAAACAAGTAGCTCCGACCCCCGCACCCACGGCAGTCAAGTGCAGTAGTTAGTAGTCAGTTGACAGTTGACAGTTGACAGTTGACAGTTGACAGTTGTCATATTAAACCTCTTGCAAAAATCCGAAAATACCCTGAAACCATCTGCGTCAATCGGTGTTTATCTGCTCGATATCTGCGGTTGCTCTATGACTCGAAGATTTCTGCAAGAGGTCTATTCTGTCCGGTCGATTACCCCTAATCTGGTAAGGGCGGGTTCACCAACAATATTTGCTAAAAATTGACAATCTCAAAAACCCGCCCCGACCGAGATATCGCGGTTAATTGACAGGACATGATATCAGTTGTCAGTTGTCAGTCGATCGCAACTTTAGCAAATCTTGATTGCGGGCGATCGACTACCTCTCAAGAAATATTTTAAAAACTTTATTGAAAATTTATTAAAATTTATTATCATGGCAAAATGCGAAGTCTAAATACTCGATCGCTCCCGATAAAAAATAAAGCTCGATGCAAATAATTTCGTTGAAATCCCCCCGACTCATTCCTTCGCAGGCTGACTGACGCAGTAAACTTAAATCAAAAACCTAAAATCAAATGAGCGCCGATAAACCCGGATTCAGCATCAGCAGCCTCTCAATCCGCCGCCACATCGGCACCCTCATGCTGACGCTGGCAATTATAGTAGTGGGCATTTTCTACATCACCCAACTGCCCGTTGACTTGCTACCATCAATCACCTATCCCCGCATCGGCGTGCGCCTAGACGCCCCCGGAATCTCCCCAGAAGTCGCAATTGACGAAGTTACCCGCCCCCTCGAACAAGGACTTTCCGCCACCGAAGGAGTCATCCAAATATTTTCCCGCACCCGCGAAGGACAAGTCAGCGTCGATTTATTCTTCAAACCTGGGGGCAACATTGACCAAGCCCTCAACGATGCCACCGCCGCCGTCAACCGCATCCGCAACCGACTTCCCGACAATGTTGAAGCCCCCCGACTGTTCAAATCTGACCCTTCCCAGCAGCCTGTTTACGAATTTGCCCTCACTTCCAACTCCCTGCAAGGAGTTGATTTGCGCGTATTCGCCGACGAAGAATTATCCCGAGAATTAAACGTAATTCCCGGAGTAGCAGCAGTTGACGTTGCCGGCGGCGTACAAGAAGAAATTCAAGTAAATATTGATTTAAATCGCTTGCAATCTTTAGGCGTTAGTATTTCCGATGTTTTAAACGCCCTCGAAGCCCGCAATATCGATACTTCCGGCGGGCGGCTGCGACAAGAATCGGCAGAACCCTTAACCCGTACAGTCGGACGATTTCGGAGTGCAAAAGAAATCCAAGAAATTTCCTTTCAAATATCTGGTTCTACTCCGCCCAAACGAGTTTTTTTACGAGATTTTGCCAAAGTAATTGACGGGACAGAAGAAGAACGAGTTAAAGTATTTCTCAATCAAAAACCCGCTGTCAAAATCAGCATTCAAAAACAGCCGGACGCAAACACGATTACAGTTGTCGATGGGATCAAAAAGAAACTCAAAGAATTAAAAGAATCAGGATTAATCACCGAAAGTACCACAATCGTCACTACTTCAGATGAGTCTAAATTCATCCGCAATTCTATCAGCAACGTCATCTTTTCAGGTTTGACTGGGGCTGCTTTAGCTGGCGCATCAGTTTTGCTGTTCCTCGCTTCCCTGCGCCAGACTTTTATTATTGTCTTGGCAATTCCCCTCGCAACTTTAATGGCGATTATCCTGATGGGGCTTTTTCACCTGTCTCTGAATATCTTTAGTTTAGGAGGTTTGGCGCTCGGTGTGGGCATTGTGGTCGATAACTCGATCGTTATGTTGGAAAATATTGTCGAAGGAACCAGCAATCATAAAAACCAGCGATCAACTAAAAAACAGTTGATCCAGCAAGCAGAAAATAGCAGCCAAGAATTAGAATCAGCTTTATTTGCTTCCACTATTACTAACTTAGTTGCGGTACTGCCATTTTTGTTGATCGGCGGCTTAGTTTCCCTGCTGTTTAACGAGCTAATTCTCACCATCACTTTTTCCGTCGCCGCGTCTTTGATTGTCGGATTGACTGTTGTACCGATGATGGCTTCTCGACTGCTAGCATTGCCGGTATCCAGCGGTTTGAGCAACTTTTGGCCGCTGCAAGCGTTCAACCGAGCTTTTACCAATGCTACCGCCGGCTACGGGAAATTTTTATCAGGAGTAGTTCGGTGGCGGTTAATTGTAGTTGTACTGGCGATTGTTGTATTGGGCGGCGGCAGTTGGCAGATGGCCGGTCAAATTCCCCAGGAAATCTTACCTCAAATTAGTACCGGTCAAGCGAGATTATTTGCTTTGTTTCCCGCAGGTACTAATTTGGAAACCAATCAAAGAGTGATGGCGGAAGTTGATAAAATTATGCTCAGTCAGCCGGAAACTGAATACGCTTTGACTACGGTGGGCGGGCTGTTGTTCGGCAATAATACGATCGAGAATTTGCTGCGCGGCGGCAGTAATATTACACTAAAAGCAGGCAGCGATACCTTAGCTTTTGTGGAAAGAGTTAATCAAGAATTGAAGAAAGTTAATGTACCTAAAAGAACTCGGTTGCGATTGATTCCTGAAAATGTGCGCGGTTTGGTTTTGACTAATTCTCCCGTGCGCGGTGCGGAGGTTGATGTGATGCTTCAGGGCGAAAACGAGCAGTTATTGCTGCAAGCTGGCCGCGACATTTTGGAGACTTTGGAAGATAAGGTAAAGTTAGCCCGCTTTCGCCCGGATACCGATCCGCCGCAACCGGAAGTGCAGATTCGCCCCAATTGGGAACAAGCGGAAATCTACGGGTTGAGTGCGAGGCAAATTGGAGAAACTATTCAGACAGCAATTCAAGGTGCTATTCCCACGCAGTTGCAGCGGGGAAACCGTTTGGTTGATGTGCGGGTACAGTTCGATCGCAATTCTATCCAGTCAATTTCGGAACTAAAGTTTATCCCTTTAACTGCGAGGAATAACGCTCGCATTCGCTTGGGCGACGTGGCGAGTATTGAGGTGGGAAAAGCACCGGGAGAAATTCAAAGACTCAACCAGCGCCAAGTTTTCTTGATTGCTGGGAATATTAATAAGGGTGCGAGTTTGGGCGATGCTTTGAAACAAGTAAATGCTGTTTTGGCGGACATCAAATTGCCGCCGGGAGTGCGAGTGATTCCGAGTGCGGCGGCGGAAACTAACCGGGAATTGCAAAGTTCGCTGATTATTTTAGGCTCTTTGGCGGCGTTTTTGGTGTTTGTGGTGATGGCGGTGCAGTACAATTCCCTTGTCGATCCGCTGGTGATTATGTTGACGGTTCCTCTGGCTTTGGCTGGCGGGATTTTGGGGCTGTATGTGACTAAAACTGCGATCGGCGCGACGGTGATTGTGGGCGCGATTTTGCTGGTGGGGATTGTGGTGAATAATGCGATTATTATGGTAGAATTGGCGAACCAAATTCTGGAAGATGAAAAGATCGATCGCACGACAGCAATTCTCATGGCGGCACCTCAGCGTTTGCGACCAATTTTAATGACAACTATCACCACAGTTTTGGGTTTATTTCCCCTAGCATTGGGAATTGGAGACGGTTCGGAATTCTTGCAACCTTTGGGAGTTGTAGTATTTTCGGGTTTGTCCCTAGCGACGCTGCTGACGCTGTTTATCATTCCGTGTTTTTACATTTTGCTGCACGATTTCTTTGGGATGTTTGCAGGGAAGAAGCAGCAGACAGTGGCTATTCCGGTGCAGAAGGCGGGGCGGAAAACTACGAATTTATAAAATGTAGGGTGCGTCAGGTTTTACATTTTAAATCAGCACGAAAAGTCTCATACTGACGCACCATTTATCCCGGGCGTGCGTCAGTATGAGATTGTTGGTTTTTCGCGAAGATAATCGAAGCTGACGCACCCTACCAACTACTTAAAAATGTATGGTGCGTCAGGTTTTACATTTTAAATCAGCACGAAAAGTCTCATAC
>JBBSNU010000175.1:0-8744 GCA_038260455.1 Chroococcales cyanobacterium
CGTCCCCGCTCGCGTATTGTACAATACGCGAGCGGGGACGCTCGCACTATAAATACTGAGATGCTCCCTTTTTTTTTAAACAAAGGTAAGTTTTATTTAATAGATTGGCAGCGACACTGTAAAAGTTGTCTGCCCCGGTACAGACTCTACATCAATTGTGCCTTCGTGTTTGTTAACAATTTTTTTCACAATATCCAATCCCAAACCGCTACCTTCCCCCGCAGATTTAGTCGTAAAAAATGGCTGAAAAATTTTGGTAATAACTTCTGGGGGAATGCCTTTGCCGTTATCAGTAAACTTGAGAATAATATTTGCATCTTGCTGCTGAGTCTCTATAGTCAAAATACCTTTATAATCCATTGCTTGCAGGGCATTGTGAATTAGATTCGTCCAAACTTGATTTAAGTCATCGGGATAGCAAATTATTTGGGGTAGATTTCCATAATCTTTAACTACTTCTATACCGTGTTTCAGTTGATTTTGATAAAGAGTTAACACCGTGTCAATGCCATCGTGCAAGTTCGCTTGGACTTTTTCGTCTTTGCTATCGAAATGAGCGTAACTTTTCAAGGCAAATACTACTTTTCCCGACTTAGCCGTCGCTCTTTGGATCAGGCTAATACTTTTTTTAAAGCTCGTAAATTGATAAGCAGTATTAAAAACTACTTCCCAATCCGGCAATTTAAAAAATGGCAACAACTGTTCTATGTTATCGTAAATTTCCATGTCAACTAAAGTGTCGGCAATTTCATCAGGATTTTGAACAGATTCTGCCATCAAATCCCTAATCAACTGCTGCTTAAATTTGCGCTTTTCTTTGCTGGTAAATAAATTTAGTTGATTGGTAGACCTGTAAAGTAAACTTAAAAAATAACCTTGGTTTTCTTCAGAAATTTCTTGAAAAAATTGAGGCATTTTGGGTAAATTATCGTCCCAAAAATTAGCTATGTTATCAATAGAGGAACCTATAATGCCCAGCGGGGTATTGATTTCGTGAGCAATGCCGGCAATCAGTTGTCCTAGTGCAGCCATTTTTTCTGATTGAATCAAATGCTCTTGGGTGGCTTGCAGTTCGTGAATCGCAGTTGCTAAATCTTGATTTTTTTCTTGCAAAGTTTGTTGTAGCGAACAAATTTTTAAATGAGTTTCGATCCGGGCTAAAACTTCTTCAACTTGAAACGGTTTTGTAATAAAGTCCACTCCCCCAACTTCAAAAGCTTTGACTTTATCCATCACGTCATTAATTGCACTGATAAAAATCACCGGAATATCTTTTGTGATTTCAGAATCTTTGAGCTGCTGACAAACTTCATAACCGTCCATTTCTGGCATCATCACATCGAGCAGCACTAGATCCGGGGGCATTTTTTGAGCGGCAGAAAGTGCTAGTTTACCGTTGGGAACCGGGCGAACTTTATAGCCTTTTTCGCTCAAGATTCCTGCCAGCAATCGCAGGTTTTCGGGCGTGTCGTCTACTACTAAAATATTAGCTTGATTAATGTTCGTTAAAGTTGCATTCATTGGATATTTACTGTTTTTCGCTGCGAGAAATCGTGTTTAAAATTCTGTCGTATTCAAAATTATTAATGCAGTCTTGAAGCGCGTCCGCGAGAGAGGGGTTGACAGTGCGGATTTGTGCGATCGAACTGGCGATCGCCTCCATGTCCACACTCAAAAGATTTTGCTTGAATTGAGCCATCCAATCGGCGGAAAGAGAGGCGATCGCCTCCGGTGTCAGCACATCCTGACTTGACTCCCCCACACCCGCCAGGCTGACGGCTGTTGGATCTTCATAAATATAGCGTACTCCTAAATGTTTCCCCATTGCCGCAAAGATATCCTCCTCTCGAAAAGGTTTACGCATAAAATCATCGCAACCAGCCGAAAGAATCACCGCCCGTTCTTCCTCCAAAACACTAGCAGTCAAAGCCACAATCGCCGTTGCTTGTCCGCTAGTTGTAGTTTTAATCTGTTTCGTTGCCTCGTACCCGTCCATCACGGGCATTCTCATGTCCATCCAAATCAGATGCGGTTCCCACTCCATAAAAATATCCACCGCTTCTTTACCGTTATTCGCTTCTCTCAACTCAAATCCGAGCGGACTCAGAAGTTTTACCAAAAGTTGGCGGTTAAGGGGTTTGTCGTCCACAATTAGCAAGCGGTAACGCGGCTGATCCGGTGCGAGAGCAACAACTCGACGTTGAGTTTTTTTGCTTTCAATATCAGCAGCTTCTACCAGATGAATTTGGATGTCAAACTGAAATATTGTACCCTTTTCTAGCTCGCTGCTAACACTAATTTCACCGCCCATTAATTGTACGAACTGTCGGCTGATCGCTAAACCTAGACCCGTTCCTTCCTGAGAATCTTTACCTGTTTGTGTTTGCACGAATGCTTCAAACAAATGAGGAATTTCCTCAGCGGCAATACCTGCACCAGTATCTTGAACTTCAAAATGCAGCCAGTAGCGACCGGGCAATTTATCAGGGCTATTTTTGTGTAGCTTTCCCCTTCCTGCTTTGACTTGCACCGACACTCCCCCTTCAGAAGTAAATTTAATTGAATTGTTAAGCAAATTAATTAAAACTTGGCGCAATTTCACTTCATCGGTGCAAATGTAATGGGGAACTTCCGCATCTCGATCGAAGATTAACTGCAAGCCTTTTTCCTCAGCTTTGAGCGCAAACATATCTTCTAAATCGTCTAGCAATCGGTATAAATCGAAGTTTTTTTCATAAATAGTAGTACGTCCCGCTTCGATTTTTGATAAGTCTAAAACTTGGTTGATTAAAGACAGCAAATGTTCGCCGCTCCGCAGGATAATGCCGACATCTTCTTGATTTTCCTGAGACAGAGTTTTACTGCGGATCATGACTTGAGCAAAGCCGATGACTGCGTTCAGGGGCGATCGCAATTCGTGACTCATATTGGCGAGAAAGGTGCTCTTAGCTTGGTTTGCTGCTTCAGCCGCTTCTTTCGCCTGCTGCATTTTGATTTCCGCTTGTTTGCTATCAGTAATATCTTTAATAAAACCTTCGTAGTAAAGTAGATTTCCGGCGGCATCGCAGACAGCGCGACAATTTTCAGAAAGCCAGATAATGCTGCCATCTTTGCGGTAAATTTCCGATTCAAAGTTAGCCAATATTCCGTACTCGTTCATCAGCGCAGTAAATTCGTCGTGGCGGTTGGGATTTACATAAAGCTGGTTCTTGAAATTCGGCTGGGCTGCGATTAACTCTTCCGGCGATTCGTAACCGTAGAGGTTAGCTAAAGCGGGGTTAGCGCTGATGTATTTCCCGTCAGCAGCAGTCTGAAAAATGCCGTTTAAAGCGTTTTCGTAAATGTTGCGGTACTTTTCTTCGGCTTCCCGGAGGGCGGTTTCTGCTTTTTGGCGATCGGTAATATCGCTCGAAATCGACAAAAAACAAGGTTCTCCGTCAATATCAATGGTTTCGATTGACAGCAGCGCCGTTCTTTCTGTACCGCCTTTATTGCGAAACCTGAGTTCGTAATTGTGAATTGCCGTTTTATTTTTTAACATTTGAATCATGCGATCGCGCTCGGCTAAAGTCGCCCAAAAATTAAGCTCAACCGCTGTTTTTCCAATAATTTCTTCGTGACTGTAGCCCATCATCCGGCAAAAGCTGTCATTAACTTCAAGGTGGCTACCGTCACTGATTTTCGTAATTGTAATCGCATTGGGACTGGAACGAAAAGCTTTAGAAAACTTTTCTTTTGCCTTAGCAAGAGCGGCAGTGCGTTCTGCAACTTGCACTGCTAAATTTTGGTTGTATTCCGTTAACAATTTCTCCGCCTGTTTGCGTTCCGTAATATCTTGAAAAGCGCACATACCGTAGATAATGTTGCCTCGATCGTCGTAAATAGGAGTACCCCAAACTTGCAGGGGAACAGTTTTGTCATTCAAGGAGATTTCCATGTCATCGACAGTGACACTTTTGCCCTGGAAAGCATTTAAAATTGGGTCGCGATCCGCCGGGTAAATTTCCTGAGTTCCAGCTAAATAAACTCGGTAGGATTGTCGCAGATTTTCAGAATGGGCTGCTATAATTCCTTGACCTAAAAGTTGCTCTCCTGTAGGATTAATGTAGTGAGGTTGACCGTTTGGCTCGGCAATAAAAATGCCGAGCGGTACTGCATTGAGAAATTGTGTGACTCGGTTTTCGCTTTCCGAGATCGAAGTAAATGAGTGCTGCAATTGCTCTGCCATGCTGTTAAAAGCAGCCGCAAGTTCTCCGAGTTCATCTTCGCGATTCAGAGCGAGCTTTGTATCCCATTCATTCTTTGCCAAAGCTTTCGCGGCTGCATTCAATTTTAAAATCGGCCGCACCACCCATTTAGCAGTAAGAATTCCCATAATTGTCGCCACAATCAAAGCTGCAACTGACAGCAAAACAGTCGTGCGGGTATTGGCGTTAATTTGCTCCATAAAGTCTGACTCTGGGACAACTACGACAATCAGCCAATCCAACCCCCCATCGTCTTTAAAAGGAGTTACCTCCATAAAATTGCGCTTCCCGTCAATATCAAAAGTAAGCTGTTGAGAATTTTTGATTTGAGCTAAGCTTTGGTAGGTTTTTTCTAAATGCTGTGCGGTTTGGCGAATTACCGGATTCTTGCTTGCTGAAGCTTTGATGCGCTTTGCTTCTTTACCTTCCACTGCGAATTCTTCGCCCGCCGTTGAAGTAGCAATTAACATCCCCGATCGCTCCATCACAAAAGTTTGCCCAGATTTACCAATTTTGAGGCTGACGAGAAATTCTTTGATTTTGGAAAACAGCAAATCGCTGCCAGCTACTCCTAACAGTTTCCCAGCGTCGTTGTAGATAGGCATAGCAGCAGTAATGGCTAGCTCTCTTGTCAAAAAATCTGTATAAATTGGACTCCAGATAGGTTTTTTTGCGAGCGCCGCTGTTATGTACCAAGGACGAATTCGCGGGTCGTAAATATTATTGGAGATTTCTACTAATTTAACGCGGTTTCCTTGAGAGTCACCTGTATATCGAGCTAATTTATTGCCAGTAGATTGGTCAGCAGCAGAGATGAGAATCAGATCTTTAGTGCGGATTGCTCCCGAGTGTTCTCCATTTTCTGTGGCTACGTAAATGATGCTGATTGTATCAAAATATTGAATTTGTTCGAGGAAATGAAGTTCTAGTTTTTGTTTGTCTTCGAGGTTCAACTGCCCCAATTTTACGCCTTGAACGTTGAGGTGATTGACAATGTGGGGAATTGACATATAGTTTTCCATGCGGTCTTTGATGCGATCGCTAATTTCTCCCCGCAACTGAGCTGCTACATCGTTAACCGCCCGCTGACCGTTTTGGAACGACAGCCAACCGACAACTCCTACGGTGCCGACAATTTGCACTAAAAAAGGCACTACGAGCACTGTTTGTAATGGAACTTTACCTAACATTTTGGCGGCAAAGCGATTCAGCGGTTTAGGAAACATATTCATCCTAAGAGTAATTGAAATTGTCTAGGGAAATTAGTAGATGTTAAAATTTTGGAACGATAGACGAGTGAGGGGAGCATCTCAATTTTGTATTTATAGTGCGAGCGTCCCCGCTCGCTCCTGCGTACAATACGCGAGCTCTTAAGCTCGCACTATAATAAAAAAATGCTTTTTGCAAAACTGAGATGCTCCCCAAGCGAGTTCGATCGAATGCGGTTATTTAAAAACTAAAATTTAATAATTTAAACATCTGCCACACTCCTCTGTTTCTCGAATCGGAGGGGTAAAGAGAGGCAGAGCCTCCGGATCTGCATTACCAGGCAGAGCGAAAGTAACGAGCAATCTTAATTTACCCTATTTTTGCCGAGAACAGGTGATAGGGCGATCGCCCAATCGGGAGAGCATCTCAGTTTTGTATTTATAGTGCTGTCCCCGATCGCGTGTACAATACGCGAGCGGGGACGATCGCACTTAAAGAAAAAATGCTTTTTACAAAAATGAGATGCTCCCCCCAATCGGTAGCAGCAGACACCCCTAAAACTGCTTTTACCGGCGATTCAACTCCACCCTTTCGCCGTAACGCAACAGCATATCCAAACTCTCCAAACGATTTTGCCAAGCTTGTACCTGATAACTATTCTCCCGAGAATGTAGCCGCATCGAAGATTGAAACTGAGATTGAAAACTTGCCAACAATCTTTTAGCCGTAGCTAAACTTTCACCAGAAGGATTGGCCGCCAATTTGCTAAAAGCTTGCGCCAATTCATCCGATCGACTTTGGAGAACTTTCAGTTCAGATTCCGACACCTGCAACTGATTGTTAGCCAACAAAAAACTCCATTCCTGCTTGAGAGCAGTATAGCGCGAAGCCGCGGCTGCAAACGGCTGCCGGTAAGGAATCGGTTCTGCAGCATTCGTGGAACGCACCCCTCGGCCTTGAGTGCGGTTAAAAAAGCCCTGCATCGCGCTGCTGATACTTTCCACCGCAAAAATAGCATAGCCCCCTGTCGGCAAATCGCGCAAAGCTTGAATTTGGTCGATCGCCACAACTTGCGGGAGAGTCAACAACTTAACCGACGGAGAAATCAAAGCCGAACCGAGCATTTGTTCCTTCGCCAACGGTTCCGTAACGCGCTGAAGTCGGTTAGTATCCAAAGCATAAGTCATCGGCACAATCAAATCTACAATGCCTTGACGAGCCCAAACTTCCCAATTTTGCTGAATTTTGTAAATCCGCTGACTTTCTGGGTGCGGAAACACCGCCACCGACAGAATTGTGCGGGGAGAATTCGACCCCAAAAGCCGATAAACTTCAGCTACAAAACTATTAATTTGATTAGTTTTAAATTCAACCCACTGCCGCCACAAACTGCCGTCTTTGGGGGAAATCTTCACCGGATCTACACCAGTCAACTGCTTAAATTGCTGTCTCGCGGCAACACCATAACCGTAGGTAAAACCCGCGTTGTCATTTTGAAAAGGATAGCGAATATAGTCTAATTGCACTCCATCTACTTTGTATTTGCTGGTAATTTCGCTGATAATTCGCAGCAAATAACTACGCGCTTCTGGGTTTGCCGGATCGAGATAAAATTTACCGTCATTAGGATTTTGAATGCGTCCTTTATTGTCAATATTTGCCCAATTTGGATGAGCGGAAAGCACCGGCCCGGGATAAGAACTAGGTTTGCCAACTAAAGTATTGTGGCGTTTATTTCCGGTGGCAAAAATCCAAACCCAAGCGTGCAGTTCCATGCCTCGCTCGCGGGCTAATTTAACGGCTGATTCCAGCGGATCCCAGCCAACTGTGAGGGGGTTTTGTTGCGGTGCAACTTGACTGGGATAAATCGGATATCCGGCATTCAAAGTTTCAAAGAAAACGGTATTGATACCGGCGGCGGCGAGCCGATCGAACACTGCAGCCAAACCTTGTTCCGATCGCGCTGCGACGATCGTACCGCGATCGAGCCAAACCGCGCGAATTTCCGCCCCGACGCGCTGCCCTTCCTGCGGGTAATTTTGCCATAGCAACTGGCGCGCTTGCACCCACTGCTGTCTGGCTTCGGCGTATTTTTGCTGTTGCAGGAGTTGGTCAAAATTTTGCAAAACCTGCCGCGCTTGGGCGATCGCCCGCATCCTAGTTCCTTGCATCACAGATGGACGAATGGCGGCCGGGCCGCCGGCGCTGTTGCTTGTCGCCACGAGTTGAGCGGGGTTAGAAGCACTGAGATTGACGGCGGTATTCCCGGAATTAGATGCTGTCAGGGCGCTTTCAAACCTACCGAGGAGGTTGGTGAGTTCTTGGCGCATCAAGTAGGCTTCAATGCTGACGATCGGCTGATTGGAATTTGGCTGCACGTCCAAACCCGCCGGCGCAGACTGATCCGAAGGGTCTGTAAAATTTGCGGGGACTGGTTCGGGAAGCGAGGGAGCCGGAGAAAGTGTGCTCAGCGGGGTATTGCGCGGCGCAGGGGCGGTGTTTCTAGAGACTCTTGAGGGGGGAGAAGGGAGTGTGGGGGCAGCCGCTGTTGGCGCTGTTGTGGCGGAACCGGTTGTGCCTCCCCAGCGGGCGATCGAGGCCTGCAGCCAAGCCTTGTCTAAATTTGGCGAACCGTCGGTACCCCAGCGCCAGCCGAGATAGGTAGCGCGATCGGTGGCGATCGCCGCCGAGGAACCGGAACTATTTTTCCAAGTCGCGACTGTCTGACTGTTGGCGTCGGCGGGAATCAGGACACCGCCTAGAACTGAGGCATTTTGTTGTTGGGCCGGCATCCAATTGCTAGAAGTATTGCAGGCGAGATCCCGACAGCGCGCGCGCGGTTCCGGTACCGCCCGCTGGGTTAACGGAAAAGCCCAATAGGCCCCGAGGAGCGATCGTAAAGATTGGCGCACCAAAGCCGGGGAACTGCGCCCTACAGGCCCAGAAGCAATCAAGCGTCCGCCCTGAGATGCCCAAGCTTCTAAAACTTTAATTTGCGCCGGAGTCAAAGTTTCTATGTTGGGCAAAAACAGGACGTTAACGCCTGCTAAATCCGCCGTACTTTTGATTTCTTCGAGATTAATTGGTTTGTAAGCAATGCCGCTTTCCCAGAGGCGCGTGGTAATCTTCACCCAGTCTGGAGAATTTTCGGAACTGCGAACAACGCCCAGAACTACTTCGGCGAAACTGGGTGAGGGAAATAGGATGAATGTATTTAGTAATGTACTCGCTAGAGTTCCAATCAAGACTCTTTGCAGGAAGGTGAAAAAGCGACTTTTTTTAGCCTGA
>JBBSNU010000176.1:0-8726 GCA_038260455.1 Chroococcales cyanobacterium
CTAGAGGCGTAGGGTGCGTCAACCCAAATTTTTGACTCAAATCAGATTGTTTTTTCTCTGACGCACCCTACTAGAGGCGTAGGGTGCGTCAACCCAAATTTTTGACTCAAATCAGATTGTTTTTTCTCTGACGCACCCTACCGAGCGGGGCTAATTCAATCAAACCACACCGGCAAACAACTCCTCAAAACTTTTTTGCGGAGCATCCGGCTTCGCCACAATTTCCACAACCTTGTTGCGAGAAGCCGGCTGAAACAGCGCCTCCACGCAGACTTGAGCTACCTTAGCGCGGGGAATGCTGCTCTCAAACAGTGTATCCGCACTCCTCATGACGATCGCATCTGAATTATCCTCATTTTTGAGACCGCCCGGACGGACGATCGTATAAGTCAAGCCGCTTTTTTGCAAATACTCCTCCGCCTGTTTTTTCCACACCAAAATTAACCAAAACAGATTCAGCGGGTGAAAAAACTGAGAAACGCACAGAGAAGTCACCAGTACAAAATGCTCAATTCCCTTAGCCTTAGCTGCCTCCACCAAATTTTTAGTACCCTCAAAATCCACCTTGTAAGGCGCTGTCGGGTCAAAACCAGGGGCCGCCCCCGTCGCGCACAGCAACACCGTACTATCGCCTATCGCATCGCGCAGAGAAGTCGCATTTAATACATCCCCTGTCACTAACTCAGCCTCCGGTGGTAAAATCTGTCTAGCCGTCTCCAAATTTCGGACTAAAGCGCGCACGGGAATGCCCCGCTTAACCAATTCTGTGACAATTAGGCGGCCAGTCTGGCCTGTGGCTCCTGCTACAAATGCTTTCATAAGTCAAGTTATGCTGTTCTAGGGTAAGTTTTTTTGCTATCTATTTCTCAATTGTAGGGAGGAAACTCCCTTACCACATCCCCAACCCGATCGATTTGCGTGTATTACAGGAGAGCATATGATGAAGCAGGATTCCGCTGAATACCAAACTACTGTTGAAGCTTCTGACGAAAATTGCTACCCAGATGCGAGTTTCCGACAGCCCGAAAGTGGAAGTACGGATGCAGCAGAGGAAGTTGAGCCGATTTGGTTTCACGCCCATTTTGAAGACAGCATGGAGATGTACGCCGATGCTGCTACGGTGGCTGAGCATTTGAACAACCACAGGACTTGGTTTTGTCAGTGCGCTTTGCCGATGAAAGCTGAGCCGATCGACGAAAACGGCTACGATCTATTAATCGGGCGTTTTGGGGCTTTTGGCTACCAAGTTGAAGCGAGAATCGGTTTAGAGTTGCTGCCGGCGGACGCTGAAGGCTGCTATTTGATTAAGACAATCCCGGTTCCGAATTATACCTCGCCTGGATATGAAGTAAATTTTCGATCGGCAATGAACCTAGTGGAGATACCGTCTGACGAGTTTGCCGCCGATTGGCCCGCGTCGGAACGCGCTAAGCTACCGCCTGCGATTACCAGTGCCGCGTGGAAGCTGGATTTAGCCGTGGCGGTTTGTTTCCCTAAGTTTATTCGATCGATGTCTCAACCATTAATAGAAAAAACCGGCAACGCGCTTTTGGAAAAAATCATCAAACAAGTTAACCGCCGCTTGACTTATAAAACGCAGCTTGTTTTTCACGAAAGTTTGAACATTCCTTTTCCCAAAAATCCTAAAAAACACTAACAAAACTTGCGCCAAAACTCACCTCTTCCGGGTGTCTGGGGCGCATTTTACGGGAGCATCTCAGTTTTGCAAAAAGCATTTTTTTTATTATAGTGCGAGCTTAAGAGCTCGCGTATTGTACAACTCGCGAGCTCTTAAGCTCGCACTATAAATGCAAAACTGAGATGCTCCCCATTTTACCCTGCATAGTACGAGCTTTCTGGCAGCTTTCTCCTGACTAGACAGCTTGCGCTGGAAAATTAGATCCGCGCCAGCTTATCTTAATATCTGACGCTTAAATTTACTTCCGCACCATCACGGACTTAATCGCAGCATTCGGCTGATACTTGTTAGTCTGATAAAATCCACCTTGACCAGTACCGTAAACTCCTGCAAATTGTTTTCCATCAGCCTTGGGAACAAACATAATTTTTCTAGTCGGTTGTTTGGAAAAAACCACTCCTTCTCTCATTTCATTGTCCACGTTATAAGATAAAGTAGCTTTGCCGTAAATTGCTTCTGCTTGTTTCAATTTCATTCCCGGCCCGACGCCCTGAACTGTTTTATAGTTAGGATTCTCAGTCATCAAAAGCTCAATAATATCGGTATCTTTCAGCTTTGTACCAGCAGCGTAGATAATCCGATACTGCACTTTGCCCGATCGACTAATCGTTACCGCATCAAAGTCTACCATAAAAGGAGACTCAACCTTAAACTGTGCCGTGGAACCGAGAGCTTGTTTCAGTTGTCGGAAAGTCATTCCCACTTTTGCTTCGCCAATTGCCCGATCGCTAATTGCTACACTTGCAGAGGAAGGTTTTGTAGCAGCATTTGCCGTTTCCCCCAGCTTATGTGCGCCCCCACGCGCCACAGCAGCGCCGGGAATCGAGATTAAGGTGAGGTAACTGCCGATCGCCAGCAAAACAGCTATCATCGATCCAGATAAAATTTTTACATTCAACATGAGTAATTCCTCAAGATTTCAACTTCGATTATCAACCCGCATCTTCTTGACAGTTTTCGGGATAACTTTGTTAGTTTGGATTCTCCGAGGTGTTGGCCTCTTGACATTCCTTCCCGGGGGTGTTATTTGGGTACTGATTTTTCTGTC
The DNA here is from genome assembly GCA_038260455.1 of Chroococcales cyanobacterium. GTDB lineage: Bacteria > Cyanobacteriota > Cyanobacteriia > Cyanobacteriales > Microcoleaceae > Microcoleus. The sequence goes on from JBBSNU010000176.1 coordinate 2,748, forward strand.
TTTTGTTACGTGTATCCTCAGCACTTTACTGCGCCGATAATCAGACATCCGGTATTTATTGCCTTTCTTAAAAAGGTGAAAAGTCTGGCGACTTTAGATTTTAGATTTTAGATTTTAGATTGGAAGATTGGGGGATTGGGGGATTGAGGGATTGGGGGATTGGGGGATTGGGGGATTGGGGGATTAATATCGTTTTCGATAGCATCGGAATTATATATTTTAATCATTAGATAGTGCGAGCGTCCCCGAAGAGCGAAGTTGATAGCGAGCGGGGACGCTCGCACTAATTCCGATGCTACCGGATTGGATATGAGAGATTCAGGGTTCTATCCATCGATACCTCATTTTCATGAGAAATGCTATAGCACTTATTTTGCAAAATGGTCTTTTTCACGAACTAATCTTAGTGCAGCTACCTGCTACCAACCGCTGTTTTAGTATTTACTGCAAATGTTACGTTTATAAGTCAATACGGTTTACTTAAGACGATCCAGGTTGTAAAAAACTATGAAAAATAGATACTGCGATTGCTTTCCTACCCTACCCTTCGGGAACCCCTACGGGGAACGGAAACGCCTTCGGCGAACGGATCGCTTCGCTAACGTTCCTCGCAATGACAATCTTAAGTGAACCGTATTGGTTTATAAGTTGTGAATTATGAATTGTAAATTACCATTTTTTTGATTGTTTCATTGCCTTTCCTACTGTCACATTCAACTGAGATCCGAGCAGCATCGCCAAACAAGAAAGATCGAGCCACAACAGCAACATAATAAAAGTGCCGATCGTCCCGTAAGCCCAAGTAAAATTGCTCAAATGCAAAACATAAAACCGAAAAAAAGCCGAAAACAGCGCCCACAAAACAGCAGCAAAAACTGCTCCCGAAAAAATCGGAATATCGGCTTGGTGGCGGCTGGGCCCGTAGCGGTAAACAAAGGCAAAGGCAACTGATACAATCCCTAAAGCAATCGGCCACCGCCACAGTCCCCAAACAGCTAAGAGTTGCGACTCTAAAGGGCAGTTGCCGGCGAGTAGCAAGCAATTTTGGACATCTTTTAAATCGCAATTGGCGACGGACTCCAGCAGGCAACTCTGGCGGGCAATAGCTTGTACAATTAAGTCGCTGACAAATACTACTCCCGATGCTAGAATTAACAGCACAATTGTACCGATACTCAGCGCCAGAGAAATAAGTTTGGCTTTCCAAAATGGTCTAGTTCGATCGCTCGGGATGTCATGGATGCGATCGAGTGCAGCCATCGCCGCGCTCATTACTCCAGAAAATGCCCAAATCGCCCCAAGAAAGCTCACCGAAAATAGCCCTTTACTCCGAGTTAACAGAATTTCTTTGATTAAGCCACCAATTAAATTCCGCACGTCATCGGGTATAACTTCGCCCAAAAGACGGGCGATTTGATACAGTGTTGACTGCAAAGGTTCAAAGAGAGCGATCGCAGATAAGATAGCCAACAGCCCCGGAAACAGCGCCAGCATAGAATTGTAGGCCATTTCTGCAGACAGCCCCGGCAACCGCTGCTCTCCTGCCTTCGCGCCGACTTCCTTGAGCGTGCGCCAAGTCAAACACCGACAAAACAGCCAAAAACCACCAAATTTCCGTTTGAGAGCTCGAAGCAGCCTTAAAAGCGCCTTAAACAAAGCTAAAATCAGGTAGCGCCACCAGTAAAAAATGTTCATAGCGCACAGGCAACGAGGCGAAAGATGAGGTACACAAGTCGTTAATTAATTAAGCCATTATCAACTCGCAATTGCCAATTCCCAATTGCCAATTCCCAATTCCCCAATCTAAAATCTAAAATCTAAAATCTAAAATCAATATTATGGCTCAGGATGTCAGACAGTGGTTAGATGAAATCAAGCGGCTGCAACAGCAGTTAACAGAAGTTTCGCGCGATCGCGATGATGCCGGTGAAAGTGCGGCTCAGTGGCGACAGCTTTACAATACAGAAGCCGAACAGCGCCGGAATGATGCTAAGTTAACTCAGCAAAACATCGCTGCTTTGTCAGCACAAATAGAAGAGTTACAAAGTTTTTCTCCGATTGCGCCCGAAGGCGAAGATGCTGGAATTGCTCGCCAGCAGGAAGTCGCACAATTGCAAACAGTGGGCGAACTTAAAGCTAAGTTAGCAGAAGTTCTCGAAGAGCGCGATCGGGCGATCGAACAAGTTAAACAACTGACTCAAGCCCTCAAACAAGAAGAAGCCCGTCACGCCGATACTAGCAGGAATTTAACCACCGCCCTCGGAGACGCAGTTGACTTGCTGGCGAAAGCACAAACTGTTCCTACTACCAAAATGGAAACACCAGCATATTCTCTTGAAATAGTACCTACCCGCACTGCAAATCCGGGCGAAACTGCAATCGAAATTCGCCAAAATCCCACCCAAACCGGCCGAAATCCCGCCCAGCTTTCACCTTCCAAAAACCAATTACTCGATCTACCGCCGTTTGGGAATTAGGAGTTAAAAATGCCACTTGTTGCGAAGATTTGTTGTGCAGTTAGCTGCAAGTCGGGGAAAATTGAGGAAATCAGTCGATCGCCCTTTTGAAACAACTGTCTTTGATACTCATCCTCTTGCAGCGTACAAATTGTAATTGTCGGCTGTTTGGGTTTGCCAATATATTCTCTGCCACCAATGCCCAAATAATCAACAATCCAATACTCAGGAATTCCCAGCAAGGCGTAATCTTCAACTTTGCGGGCATAGTCGTTCGACCAATTGGTACTCACGACTTCAGCGATTAGTTTAATCGAGTTTCCCGATGTAATTACAGGTTCTTGTTGCCACAAGGGCTCATTAATCAGTCGAGTTTGATCTAATACCAGCACATCCGGGCGAAAGGCTGTTGTTGTTCCTAATAGTTTGATGAGACAGCGAGGGGGAATAAAATATGGTAAATCCAGACGGTCAATTTCTACATTCATTTTGCGTCCGAGAAACGCGGATACTTGTTCGTGTGGCCCTGTTGGTTCCATTTCCGTTAATTCACCATCGATTAGTTCGTAACGCTCGCTGTCGCCGTAGTTAGCAATAAATTCATCAATAGTTAGAAGTTTTGGAGGTGATTGAACCATGATGTTTGTTCGTAACTCCTTAATAAGATTTTTCTGAACCGCAGAGGGCGCAGAGGACGCAGAGGAAGAGAAGAGAGAGAAGATCATAAAGATTTTTCAGTTATACAAGAAAATTTCTTCCTTCTTCCTTCTTCCTTAATAAGATTTTTCTGAACCGCTGAGGGCGCAGAGGACGCAGAGGAAGAGAAAAGAGAGAAGATCACAAAGATTTTTCAGTTATACAAGAAAATTTTTTCCTTCTTCCTTCTTCCTTCTTCCTTCTTCCTTCTTCCTTCTGTTTAAAATCCCATCGCCCCAGCTACTGCATCCAAACTAGGAGCAATTCCCTGTTTGAATGTGTTATTGCTGTGATTGATTGCTGTATCCGGGTCTTTTAAGCCGTTACCGGTGAGCACGCAAACCACCGTCGCTCCTGTTGGAACTTGGTCTTTTACCTTCAGCAAACCGGCTACAGAAGCGGCGCTTGCGGGCTCGCAGAAAATCCCTTCTTGGGATGCTAGCAAGCGGTAAGCGTCGAGAATTTCGGCGTCGGTGACGGCGGCAAAACTGCCGCGGCTGGCTTCGGAAGCGGCGATCGCCTGTTTCCAGCTAGCGGGGTTCCCGATCCGAATTGCTGTCGCTAAGGTTTCCGGGTTCGCCACCGCTAGGCCCGTTACTAACGGCGCTGCTCCGGCTGCTTGAAATCCCATCATCCGCGGCAGGCGCGAACATTTTTTTGCTTGGTGGTATTGACAAAAACCCATCCAGTATGCTGTGATGTTTCCCGCATTTCCTACGGGTATGCAGAGCCAGTCTGGAGCGTCGCCCAAGGCGTCCACTACTTCAAATGCGCCGGTTTTCTGCCCTTCTAAGCGGTAAGGATTGACGGAGTTGACTAAAGTCACGGGATAGCTGATGGCCATTTCGCGGACAATTTCTAAGGCTCGATCGAAGTTTCCTTGAATCGCAATTACTTCGGCACCGTAAAGCAAGGCTTGCGCCAACTTGCCCAAAGCCACGTATCCTTCGGGAATCAGCACGAAAGCCCGCATTCCGCCGCGTCTGGCGTAGGCGGCCGCGGCGGCGGAAGTATTGCCTGTACTGGCGCAAATTACTGCCTCTGCGCCGGCTTCCTTGGCTTTGGAAATTGCCATTGTCATCCCCCTGTCTTTGAAACTACCAGTGGGGTTGAGGCCGTCGTATTTGACCAGGACGCGCACGTCTCTACCGATGAGAGAGGCGATCGCCGGTGCTGGAATCAGCGGAGTATTGCCTTCTTGGAGTGTCACTACCGGCGTGGTTTCTGTCACCGGCAGGTAGGGGCGATAAGCTTCGATCAAGCCCGGCCAACCGTAGCGTTTCGGCGAGGCTGCGGGGGCAGCGGAGTTAGCGGCGGAGTGAGTAGCAGAGTCAGTAGCAGGTAAAATCAGGGTCACGATGTCAATGGTTTCTAGGCTTGGGCAAAGAATTTACACTAATTTTAGCTCGATCGGTTAATTTGATGTTTAATACGATCGGTTCAGGTTAAAGTAACTTAATGGTGTGAATGTGTAGATATGTCTACCCAATTACTAATGTCAAATAATTCATCCACTCTTTCCCGGCCTCAAATCACCGCGAGCAATCCCGAAATGGCTAGTTCTTCTACCCGATCGACCTGCTTGACTCGCGAATTAGATTTGGTGAAGTGCCCTTACCAAGCCGATCAGCAAGTTAAGTTCCTGCACCTGCAAGCAGAAATCGACTCCTTGCTGCTGCAAGTGCAAACCCTCAAACGCCAACGCTCGATCGCCCTTTTGCCGGCCCTCGACCCAATTTCTGGCAGCAGCAACTAACACACAACAGTCGCTGATGCTAACTGTGCTGCCTCTGTGTTATTAAAACTTAGGTTTTGCTACCCGCAGTTTTTTGGCAAAAAGTGCTAGAAATTCCGACTGCGGATAGCGATCGCTAGCATTTGCTAAAACGCGCTTGCCTACAGCTCAACTCGTCTGCCAGTTACTGGCAACGGGCTGATATTTTACTGCGCTTTTTTATGGCGCTAATTTTGTTAAGCCATCCACTGGCATACGGAGAGTCGAAATCAGTTTATGACAGCATCGATCGAAAAACCACTAAATTTGACATCCGCAAGTGACACTTCCAACCTGCGACTCAAAGATATTCTCAAAACCCTGCCGCGCGAAGTTTTTGTCAAAAACCCCCGCAAAGCTTGGACAAAAGTCATCGTCAACGTTCTTCTAGTTGCTGTCGGTTATTTTGGGCTAGCAGTATCACCTTGGTATCTACTGCCTTTGATGTGGATTTTCACAGGTACCGGATTAACCGGCTTTTTTGTGATCGGCCACGACTGCGGCCACCGGTCATTTGCTAACCGCCGCTGGGTAAACGATTTAGTCGGACATCTCGCATTTTTGCCGTTAATTTTCCCGTTCCACGCATGGCGGCACGGACACAATTATCACCACAAGCATACCAACAAAATTGGCGAAGATAATGCTTGGCAGCCGATGACTGCAGCCGACTATGCTGCTGCACCCAAAGCTTTACAAATAGCTTATAGTTTAATCTTCGGCCCGATGTGGTGGGTTGGCTCGATCGCCCACTGGGCAAAAGTACACTTTATGTGGTGGCGCTTCAAAGAAGGCCAACAGCGCGAACAAGTGCGGTTTTCAGTTTTGGTAGTTTTAATCGGTGCTGCGATCGTATTTCCGCTGTTAATTGCTACCACAGGCATTTGGGGATTCGTGAAATTTTGGTTGATCCCTTGGATGGTTTACCATTTCTGGATGAGCACTTTTACCATTGTTCACCACACAGCACCAGACATTTCATTTAAACCAGCAGCAGAATGGAACGAAGCCCAAGCGCAACTATCGGGAACAGTCCACTGCGACTATCCCCGC
>JBBSNU010000177.1:0-8721 GCA_038260455.1 Chroococcales cyanobacterium
AGATGTTTTTTTTACTTGCTAATCTAATTATAGAACAACATTCCAATCAGTTGTGTAAAGAAATATTAAAGGCGGTTGAAACCGCTACCGAGTTCCTCCCCATGTCTAAAGCCAGGGGCTTCCCTCTCGTTTTTTGGTGAAAAACACATTATCGCCTAAAACCACCGCACCGCAATAGTTTAACTGGCTTTTATTAGCTGATGTTTCCTCTGCGAAGGCTCGAAAAGGTGAAAATAATTCGGGTTTATTCGATCGCACTTGGGCAGAAGTAGCAACCGCAATTTACGATCGACTGGCTGAAGCTGCGGAACAGAAAAAACCCGGTAGTGGGGATTCTTTGAGGATTTCTTCAATGATGTTGCGGGCTGGGGCGATCGCAAAATACGGAATAGTTCCCAACGATTCAGTTCTGGATGTTAACTTAATTCTACAGTAGTCGTAGGGTGCGTCGCTACGAAAAATTCTTAACTCAATATTGACAATCTCACGGCGACGCACCTGGGATATTCAAGGAAGCGTGTAAACAAAACCAATACTTGTTTCCTTAGCTATTGTGTAAGGTGCGTGGCTGTCAGATTGTCTCTCTTTCTTTGGGGATTGTCGATGGCGACGCACCCTACAAATACTAACTTTTAAGAATTGGCATAAGTTCAGGGCAAGAAACCAAGGTGATGATACCATGCAGCATCATTCCAGTCTAAGAGTCAATAATATCTTCCTCCCCTATTCCCACACTCGGCAAACTGCTAACAATTTGCACAGTTTCCAAACTGACTGCGATGACTTGGCCAATTAACCGGGTTATGTATTGTTCGTCATCCAAGCGATTCGGGTCATTAACAATTGCACTCCGTTTATCAGTATTAAATTGATACTGGTCTATTACCCAATCTAACGCAGAACGGTTCCCCAGACGGTACTCAAATGCTGAAGAGGGAATGCCGCTTAAGGTGAGAAAATCGTTGTAAATCAGTTGAGTTTTATCTTTACTCAACCTCATCTTTTCTACCCGCCAATTTAACGGCACATCATTGTTTTCTATCCACTTCAGCGGATATTCCGGTTGTTGTTCGTAATTGACGTGAATTTCAGCTAAACGTTTCCCCGCATTAGCGAAAGAATGAAAATCGGGAGTGTAGGGAATACGGGGCAATTCCCGTTTCAAATTGGCGGCGTAGCGAGTACAATAGGTGGGATGGTGCAAAACAGCATAGACGTAGTAGAAAATATCCCATTTGCTAATCCTGTCGTCTCCGTAGTGGCGGCGGAATTCTGTTAGCGCCCAGTCTGTGATATTTTCCCGGCGGTTTGTGCCGTCTTCATCGTAGATGTAAAAGGGGAAACATTGTCCGGGACGACCTCCTACTCCCACATCAGAAATACAATCTGTCATCTGTACTATAAAGGGAATTTGGGAGTGATTTGTCACTGCAATTACTCGATTCTCTTTCTCAGTATCTGGTACAGGAAATATAGATGGAAATTGACCGCGACGATGAGTTAAAACTTCATCAAAATACACAAATTGCAAACTGAAAGGGCGATAAAGTGCAAGCCTGATTTTTTCAGGATTAAACTCGGTTTTGACATTGGCTGCAAGGCATTCTTTTAGACGGCTACTCCACTTAATTTGAGTGTCGTCATATTCAACAAAGTTATCAATAGTATCCCCCGGTTTTCTTTGATGATGCCAGCGATAAACTTGGTGATTATAGTTATCTATAAATAATCTAATATTTTGAACTAAATCATCTTTTTGTAAATTATATGCCCATGTATCCCGTGCTGTTTCAGCTCCCCTGCTATAAATATGAAAAATGACTCCATCGTCAATTTTATTAGAAGCTTTAGCTTCTTTGTTGCCCATCGGTATCAACGTCTCAAAATCATCCTGCAATCCTTCAGTTAGCCAATTGGATTTTATATCGGGCTGAATTAATTGCCATTCAACCCCACCTCGATGTTCAGATTTTTCTAAATAGTCATACTTTTCTTCTTTTCGGCACAACTCATCAACCCGTGCATAGTAAATTTGTGCAGGTTGAGAAGTTTGACCATTTTTATTCCTGATCAACAGGTTAATACTAACTCCTACTTGAATGCCGAAAACATTATGAGTTGTACCTGAAAGTCGGGGATTTTTTCTAACATTTCCTCCTAAATCCAAGATATAAAGCGCATCAAAATCTTTCTGAAGATGTTTTCTCATTCCATCAAAAGCAATATCATTAACAAAGCTGTTATTAGTTACAAAAGCTACAATTCCCTCATCACCAATTCTATCCGATGCCCAGCGAATCGCTTTCACATAAGGGTCAGACAGTGAATTTTTATTAGTTGCTTTTGAGTCTTCAGAGTAGGTTTCTGCAACGCGGCGGTCTATTTCTTCATACTTGCGATTTTTATTGTTATCATTTTCACTGATTTGAAAAGCATTATAAGGCGGATTGCCAACAACAACAAAAATCGGCGAACTTCTCTGCCTCTCTACCCTAGCTGTATTTGCCGCCGTAAACAAAGAAAGTTGCTGTACTTTTTGGTCAGAAAAAGTATCAACTAAACAAATACCTTCAAAGGGTTGATAAGTCCCCGTTGCCTCAAAATACTCATGTTCGATATTCATCGAAGCAATGTAATAAGGCAGTAACATCAATTCATTGCAGTGCAATTCATCAGCATATTTCTGCGGTAGTGCCGTTTTCCGAATCTCCCGCATTACCCGCATCATAAAATTCCCCGTCCCCACAAAAGGATCTAAAATATGCACTCCTTTATCGCTTAAAGATTTGCCAAACTCTTTTTGCAAGATATCCTCAACACTTTTGACCATGAAATTCACAATCGGTTGAGGAGTGTAAACGATGCCGTGAGTGTCCGCAACCTTGATGGCAAACCCTTGGAAAAACTTCTCGTAAATGGTGTTAAGAAAGTGCTGTTTTTCGCTAAATTCATCAATTGTCGCGGCGGTTTCTTCTAAGGCACGGTAAAAATAGTCAACTTCTCCGAGGAAATGGTCGCGGCTGAAGGATTTAGAAGTTAAAGCATTAATAACTTTTTCGATTTCAACAGCGATGATATTGCGGTTGGTAAAATCTGGGTTGTCAAAAATGCGGCGAAAAATGCGTTCGGTGAGGATATGCTGAATTAGCATTTCCTCGACAGCAGCTTCGGAGAGATTGGGGTTAATTGACTGGCGGCAGACGGCGGTAAAGTCATTAAATGCTTGAATAAATCTTTTGTTAGTTTTGCGTTGTCCCTCAATCAGACTAATCAGTTTTCCTGCTAAATCTTTGACTCTGCTGCCAAATTCAGCGGCGGCGACTTCCCACTGGGCGATAGCGGGAGTTCGGTATTCAAAAAATAGCTTCAGCGTATCGACTAGGGATTGCGGTTTTGTGATATCTTCATCACAGAGTTGCTTGCCGCCTTGCCAAATAATAGCCCGTTCCGGTGCTTGAAAAATAATGTTATCTTTGGGATAGCCAACAGCAAATTTTTGTTTAACTTCGCGTTCCAGCTTGTCATGGCTGTCTTTTGCTTCCCAGATACCGTGTCTGAGACTGTCGGCCCGCACTAATTCCCCATCAACTCTAATTCGCTTATTGTTGCCGATTTTCATCTCTTTTTCGGGCACCAGCGTCCACCCAAATTGCTGACAGCAAGACTTCAGCAAATCGGCAAAAGCATCCTTTACTGCTAATTCGTGAGATATCCCCAATTTCGCAAATTGTTGCAGGGCATCGTAATATGCTTTAACAGGTTTGTGGGTTGGCTTGAGCTTGAGATTTGGCATGGGGGATTGGCTAAAGCAAATTGCTGATTTAATTTTAAGCGATATTGTGAGTCTTGTAATGTCAAACAAAAGAAAATAAAAGTACGCGCGGCGAAAAATACAACTGGCGGTTAAAAGAAATCCGACTGGGCCGCAACAGCCCCCCTGATGTGGCCTGCGTGTTTGATGGGGAACAAACCTCGTTTGAGGATCTCATCTGTAGGGAAACGGCATTGTCGTGTCCGGCCGTCTCGTTATGCCAATGACAGATAATTTATTCTGTAATAACTACCTGTTGCGCTTTGGGGATTTCTAGCAATTCAACCATTACTGATGTCAAAAGCTTACTTTTCTATCTTAGCTTGCGCGATCGCCCTTATTGCCAACAACGACATTAGCAACTAATCTCATAGACGATGTTAGTATTTTAGCTGCCAACGTGACTCATAACCCCAATCAGCCAAATCCTAGTCCCTCTAACAATCCTGCATCCTCACCATCTACCCAATCCAATCAAAACGAGCAAATAGCCAAAGTAACTGCTGAAAGTCTCGAACTCCAAGATGGAGGTCATAGTCTAGCCAGACATGGCCCAGATCGGTCGAATATTGACTTAGAAAATCGACTGACAACTGGTATTGCTCCCAACGGGGTTTTCAGTCCGACACAGGCTTCAACTCGTTTCAATAGTTATCAAGATTGGCTGGAAACCCGTCAAGCAGCCTTAAATGCGATCGCCAAACGAGAAGGTATTGATTTGAGCCAACCGCCACCGGTAGGAAAACAAGGGTCATTCAATATTATCCTAGAGCACGGAAAGCCGATTGATGATGGCTTTGTCGGTTCAGGAACTAAAGTTAAAATAACTGATCCTGTTAGCGGAAAACAAGGGAAAGTTTACACCAACGCTCAGCCTGTTCAGGGACTTACACGAACTCAAACTCAGTTAGAATGGAATTCATCAACTAACCGTTGGGAAGTAAAACAGCACTATCCTGACGCTAGAAATTGGGATCAGCTTACGGAAAGCTATACAGCACCACCCTAATCATATCCAAAAACAAGGATAAATAATTATGAAAATTAGTGCAGCAATGGTCAATCACTATTTATCTGACATAACAGTTGCGTGGTTCAATCATCACGAACTACCGCCGGATGAAATGCAAGAATATTTGCCATTAGTTCAGTGGATGAAACAAAACGCCAGCAATCACGATGATTTGGAGTATTTGAAACTGGCATTGGAATATTTGCTGACACATCCCGATGTGAATTATGAAGATTTTTCTGGTGGCCGTTACCCTTACGATAGCGATGATATCATAGAAATAATTGATTTTATCTACAGAACAATTTGGTCAGATTCACCCCCAGTATCGCTGAACAATTCCGATGACGTACAACTTGTGTCTATATCGTTAGATGATTGGTGGGCTAGTCGCGAACAATTGCCTGAACTAATCACTTTATCAAAATAGTCTCATGGGTATCAGATGTTGGCAACTGTCGAGCAATATTGAGTTGATAAAAGTTCATTGCGTCTGGAGTAATTCAGGCGCTATCTTTTGAGTGAAAAGATATCGGCCAAAGTCGTTTGAGTTTTCGTGAATCAGGAGTTCAGTCATGATTACAAACAAGTTAATCCGACAGAGAGCCTGGTTTGATATTAGACTTTGTTCGCGCGATCGTCTAACCACCGCTGAAATGACTTCTGACTTTCTCCAGACGGTTTACCGAGAATGATATTTTTGACGCTGATGTCTTCGTCAAGTTCGGGCCAGTGCATTCCCTCATTCTCACCAATAAATCGCCAATTATCGCGATCGCCCGGTGTACCGTGTAACAGCCGAGGATACCACGCTAAAGGTACAGAAATAGTACGGCCGTCAGATAGATCGACTGTCAGCGCATCATCTGTAATGACTACTTGTTGCGCTTTGGGGATTTCTAGCAATTCAACCATTAAAGAAGTCATTCCAACCTGCTAGCAACTGCTCTTGATTTTCTTCAACAAGTTTCTGAATGTCATTTATTTCTGTACGGCTGAAGCCTTTATTATTTTGAAGGCGAACTGGACTAAGCCAAAATTTAGCTTCTTCTCGATCGCGCTCAACGTGAATGTGCGGTGGTTCATCGCGATCGCCTGCATAGCAGAAGAAACGGTATGGGCCAACTCGGAGTAAGGTAGGCATTCAGGCTGATGTCAAAAGCTTACTTCTCTATCTTAGCTTGGGCGATCGCCCTACTCTTTCACTACTTCAACCAAATCTTCCACCATCACGTCAAAAGTACGTGCCAACTTGAGCAAGCACGTAAAATCAACCATTGCCATCCCCGGAGAACGCGAATAGGTTGTGAGAGTGCTATAGATGACTCCCGATCGCTCTGAAACCTCTTTCAGCGTCCAACCCTTCTCGGCCGCAAACTCTTTTACCCGCAATCTAATTAAACCCATTGACAAAAAACTAGATTTAGTTTATGATAGTTTTATCGTAAAGGTCGATCGACTATTCCTGCACAATTTCCACCAAATCTTCAATCATCACATCAAAGGTGCGGGCTAATTTGTGTATGGAAATGAAGTCAATAGTTGACACCCCCGGACAGCGGGCATAGTGTCTGACGGTGCTGTAAATGACTCCCGATCGCTCTGAAACCTCTTTTAGCGTCCAGCCTTTCTCAGCAGCGAATTCTCTGACTTTTAACCTAACTAAACCCATACTTGACAAGTGATGGTGTACCATCATAAGATGGTTTTATCGTAAAAAGCGATCGCCCCTAGGCCTGGAAAACTGAAGGGCGATCGCCTGTTCAAATCAAATTCTTGCTTTCAAGGAGGTCAACTACCGCTTTCCGAGAGTTCAAACACCCGTAAACGACACGCCAACTACTCATCTCAAACAATTACAGACTATGTTAGCAAACTTTTCGCGAAAATCAACCCCCGTTCATCCCTTGAGCCGATTTGCGACTAAAGAGTCGATCGCGCGGCTGCTAAAAATCAAAGTAGAACAAATATATCGCATCGAGCGCTGGCGGCACATCCTTTACGTGCACGCCCAAGGCATGAGTCGCTTTGTCAGCTACGCCGACTTACCGCCAATTTTGGGAGTAGAATCGCCCAAAGGTTTAGATTTTGGTTACTGGAAGCGGCGGATGGCGAGCAAAAAAGAGAGAAATGCACCGGATTTTTGGGTAAATTTCTATGCACAGAAATTTCATCAAGCCGTTTCGGTTCCTGAATTGTTCGACTGGGGGCGATTGGTGGGAGTGATTAAATTTATGTTGCCGAAAATAGCAGTTGAGTCGCTGCGGAATGTTTATGCACAGGAAAAATACCTGCTGGAACATTTCTAATTTGTAGCACAACATTTCAGAAAGGGCGATCGCTAAAATATAATTGGACTACCTAAAATATCGCTAGAAAACAAGCCGAGGAAAAAAACAATGACAACGGAACGTTGGACAGACGAAATGATGGATGATTTGGCTTCGACTGTTGAAGATTTGTCTTCCACTGTAGATAGAACGACTCTGAATATCGAACAAACTAACCGCAATGTCGATATGCTGGTAGGCGCTGTCAATGCTCTTTTAGAAAGAGACAGTCAACGGGATGAAGAAATCCGGCGGCGGAATGAGGATTTTCAACAGTACAAATTAGAAAACGACCAGCGATTTAATACCTTGCTCGAAGAAGTCAGATTTTTAATCAGACAACTGGGAGATAATCAATGAGATATAGCCTTTCTCAGAAAGATCAGGTACGCGAACGGCATAGGGCTATGGGCATAGGGCTATGGGCATAGGGCTATGGGCATAGGGCTATGGGCATAGGGTATAGGGCTATCCTCACCACGCTTGAGAACCGCTATACACTTTTTTATGATTAGTATAAACGCGCTCACTCAAAGTATTAATCCATAAGTATTATTGGGAATATTTGGGAGACAATCAGATTGCGAATTAACCTGGTTTATTTAACCACGAATTGTCGCACAAATTACAGTGCATCAACTCATAATTTATGCTATAATTGAGTTGTTTTTGAATGCTTATCATAAATCGCTTTGGATTATAACTTTGATTGGAATCCAGCCAAAGAAAACCAAAATATTCGCAAGCACAAATTAAATTTTCGTTTGGCATTAACTGTTTTTCGCGATCCCTATCAATTAACACTCTATGATGAAGAACATAGTCAAGATGAAGATAGATGGATTACCATAGGTTTAGATGAAACAGGGATTCTCAGGGTTGTTTGTCCATACCTTTGAACAAACAGAGCGCTCCTCCTGCATGATTCGGATTATTTCAGCCCGTAAAGCTACTTTCATTGAAACACAACCTTATCAAGAGAGGAAATTATGAAATCAGAGTATAATTTTTCTTCATCAGAGCAAGGCAAATTTTACCATCCTGATGCTACCTTTCATTATCCGATTTATCTAGAACCAGATGTCGAGCAGTTTGTGACTAAAATTGCCGAAACTAAAAATATTGACGTTCAAGTTTTGGTGAATGAATGGCTGAGAAACAACATTAAATTAATTCAAAGTATTGAGTAGTTTATAAACCCGGTTTCTCGCGCCGCACTCATCGCCCCCAACAATTCCCACCGCATCAGCCATAATAGTATCAGCGAATTATCCAAAATTGAGGAAACACCTATGCTCGCGACAACCAGCGAATTACCCAAAGTCGAGGAAACCTCTCTGCTGGCGACAACCAGCGAATTCCCCAAAGTCGAGGAAACAGCTCTGCTGGCGACTGCCGCCGTACAGGATAATCTTACCATAGAAGACTTCATGGCCAATCCGCCAGACAACATGGAATGGGTGGACAGACAACTCGTAGAGAAAAATGACATGACACTGAAAACTGGTCGAATTCAATCCAATCTGAGCTATTTGTGGAAAAGTTACAAGATATCCAGTGGCCAAGGA
>JBBSNU010000178.1:0-8704 GCA_038260455.1 Chroococcales cyanobacterium
AAGTTTATCGGCAATCCCAAACAACCCACCCTTTCGGTTTGCCAGTTAGTAGACGGGGAGTACCAGATCAAGCAGTTTCGGGGCAATGACACTGTTGAGTCGCTGGCTTTTCCAGAGCTGAGGTTGACTGCCGAGTTGATTTTTCGGGCCGGCTTGCCCAAAAGCGTGACGGGGGTTGAACAAGGCTAATTGCGATCGCACGGCGGATGCGGCGTGGTGGAGCCAAAATCCGGAAGGAACGGAAGGGCCAATCAACGGTCAATCAACGGCCCTAATTATTGGATCAAATGGTGTACCAGATACCGCTGGCGATCGCAAAAGTGAGGTAAGGCATGGCCCTTGGGGACTTCCAGAAGCCGATGAAGAGGCGCAATGAAGGGAATGCAGAGAGGCCTCAAAGGGGGTGCAAAGGGGCCTCAAACAGCCCTTAGATATTGGAAAGCTGGCAAGAAAATCAGGAAGTAGCTTATGGCCTTTGACCTGGACTTTTTCGACTACCAGCCTACCGAACTGCCAGCGCCCACAATCCCCTTTATCTCTATGGAGATTGTGGACATTGGGGAAAGTCTGATCGACCAACTTGAGCCGCGCCGGTATCAGGTGCGATCGACGCTGCAATCTTTCAGAGAACAATTTTTCTGTGAGACTTTTGGCGAGGCGATCGACTACCATAATTGGCTAGTGAGGCGGCATCTAGCACAGATTGCAGACTGGAACGCCGAGCCGGAAAACCGCGACTGCCAGGAATCGCCTTATCAAGGTTTAGGTTTGGTTGATCTAAATCCGAGCAAAGTGTGTGAGTTTTGATGATGTTTCTTATCGCAGTAGGTAAGCAATTTGTTATAAAACAGCAAGCAAACCTAATGAATTCGTCACTCTTGCCTACTATTTTGTTAACATTTCTGTTGATAAGTCTTGTTTTTTTCCTATCGCAGTAGGTAGAGCAAGGTATTAGTCAACCAGCAGCGTTGATTTGGTAGCCGATCCGCACGGCAAGGCTTAAAAATATTCCTTGTCTCTGCGAGTTTTCGACAAGGACGATCGAAGTGACTTTCTTTATAGTAAAATAGCAGTATCATTTTTCAAAGCTTTTTTGAAATTATGCTGCCATCCTTTGATTATAAAAAAGCCCGCTTTTTCTCACTTTCTACCGAGCTTTCTGATGAAATTGACGAAGTTTGCGAGATGCTAGACTTGCATCGAACGAGTTTTGTCAATCAAGCGATTGAAACTTACTTAAAGCATCTCAGAATTCAGTTAGAAAAGCTCGATACCAAAGAATAAACCCTAGCAGCATAAGGGCTTCCAGGGTTTCTTTTGTTTACAATTGTTTAATTTTTCCTAATTTGTTGGCCTATCTTGTCAGAGTTCGCAATTCGTCAAGATAGAAAAACAAAGTTAGGGCTTCTGCCGCAATAAGTGTTCGGCTCCTAATATTATAATGACATACCTTGTCTCACAAAGCACGCGCTTTATAGGCGTTGTGGCGGTTGATACTAGCTTGGCCGCCGTCTGTGTGATCGAGCAAATTCTGGATTGTAGCGCTACCCATAGAGTTGAAAAGCCTGCAAAGCCTTGTGTTAACTCAATTCTAGCACAAACCTCTGGCATCTTTGAAGCGAGCGGGGGTGCACTGTAATGGTTTACTCAATCGGCCCCAGCCTCGTCAACGTTTCCAAAGATAATCCATGCCCACACTGCGGTAAACCCGATTACTGCTACTTTATCGGCGAACTATCTGTCTGTAATCGCAAGAATCCCCCAGCAGAAGGGTGGGTGGCTATTACCAAGACAGACAGCAACGGCCACCCCTACTATGCACCGATCCAAGAAAAGAAGCCCATCCGGCCCGCACAGACTCGCTACTGGGAATATCCGGCCCGCGACGGTTCCCCACTTGTCCGAGTGCGTCGGATAGATTTTGGTGACGGCTGCAAGAAGGATATTAAGCAACAGCACTGGGATGGCAAGGAATGGGTTTTTGGACTTGCGGGCATTGACCGCGCCAGTATCCCTATCTATCGCTATCAGGAAGTACAAGAAGCTGTTGCCAATAATCAACTCGTCTTCATAGTCGAGGGTGAACCGTGCGCTGATTTACTTTGGTCTTTAGGTTTGGCCGCTACCTGCAACATCGGCGGTTCCGGCAAGTGGCGACCAAGCGACAGTCAAGATTTGCCTGGTGCTGCCTACGTTATTTGTCCCGACCGTGACGTACCAGGCATCGAACACGCAGAACAAATAGCCAAAGACTTCCCTGCCGCCCGATGGCTTTATCCTTATCCAGATTCGGGAGCGTGGGATAATCTCCCAAAAAGTCAAGGGCTCGATGTTGCAGACTGGATTAAAGACAAGAATCTAACCGCCGCAGACTTAATGCAGTCGATCGAACCGAAAGCTCGCAGCTTAGGAAAGCCAGAGCAAAAGGAGAATCTGGTACATTTTCCTATCAAAAATCAGGGCCTCCCTCTGGATATGTTGCCCGCTAAAATCGACGCGCTGCTTGACTCTAGCTTGACTCGAACGAAGCTCAAACAAAAGTTTCTGGAACTATCCCAAATTTTCAAAATCCCCGACAAAGAAATCCGAAATTTTTACAAAACAAGGGAAGAGGAAAGAGAGCAAGCCGACAACCGCGCCGAGCGAACGATCGAAGTAAACAACCTGCTATCAATCGCCGATCGCCGTTTAACCCTTGAAAAATACCTACACCCATCCATAGCCGAACCTATCAAGCAACTTGCAGTATGGATGGGCGTAGATGCCGAAGCAATTCTTACTTTTTTATTGCCAACTGTTGCGGGGTTAATTAATCCTAATTCGTGCATTGTCGCTAAAAGATGTATCAATTTTGTTGAGCCGTTTTTGCTTTACACGGGGGGGGTAGCGCTATCCGGCGACAGAAAGACACCTACCTTAAATGTGGTCAAATCGCCTTTGTTACGCCTTCAAAGTGCTGAGGATGCACGATATCAGCAAGCAATGCAGATATACGAATCAGAGATTCAATCCATCAGAGAATCGAAAAGTAAGGATAAAAGCGAATCACCCCAGAAACCCAAACCACCTCGCGAATATTATCTCGACAATGTTACTGTCGAGGCGGTTGACAAAATCAAGGGACAGCAACCAGACCACGGCATGACGCTAATCAAAGACGAACTTAGCGGGTTATTCGCTTCACACGGCGCTTACAAAGGAGGTAAGGGTTCAGACAAGGAAAGTTATCTGTCCGGCTGGAATGGCGGCGGCATCAAGAAAAACCGCGCCGGAGATGATTCTCGCGTTAGTTTGGCCCGCGATTCCTTGTCAATTACTGGGGGAATCCAACCGGACAAACTTCGCGAACTACTGGGAGACTTTAATGATTCGCAGGGGGAGTGGGCTCGATTCCTTTGGTATCATATGCCGTCCCGACCGTACAAAATACCAAGGGATGATAGGCGATTTGATATGTCGGATTTGCTGGAGAATCTTTACAGAAAGATTGATGCCCTACCCGCGATCGAACTTCATTTTTGCAAGGAAGGACAAACGCACTTCGACAATTTTTACGACAAAAAAGATGAACAGAAATTAGCGGAAAACAGATCGGGACTGCGGACTGCAATTGCAAAAATGCCGGGGCAAGCGGTGCGACTAATCGGTTTGTTGCACGTAATAAACAATGCTGCCGCGAGCGAGGACGACATACCACTGGAGATATCCCTAAACACTGTACAAGCTGGCTGCAAATTGGCTGACTTCTATTTAGGGCAAGTAACTCTCTTGCAATCGAGCGATGTCAGCAGTGGCGATTTAAGCCCCATTCACAAGGCTTTAGTCACGAAGGTGCAAGAGAAGGGTACCTTAACCGCTCGTGACGCAATTGCGAGTATCAGGGATTTGAAGAAAACATCCCCTGCTAGAGTCCGGGAGCTCTTTGTTGACTTGGCGGCGATGGACTTAGCAACTGTGCAGGGAGAGGGTATTCGATTGACGCTAAAAATGTTGACAAGTGTTGACAAAATTCAAAACACTCCAAACCCTGATGATACAAGGGATGTAGTAAATAGTAATCCCAAAATGTTGACAAATGTTGACAGAATGTTGACAGATTTCAAACAACATCAAACTCATACAGAGCAAGGTATTGAAGATATGGATTATCAAAATGTTGACAATGTTGACACATTTTTTGACACCAAAAACACTTTGGACTGCTCAAAGGTAGAGCTAGGTTATCTAAATCCGCTAACAATTGCCGATAAAGAAGCCAGCTTGATAAAATCTGTCAACATTGTCAACATTTTGGAATTAACCGCCGAAAACGTTACACTGCAAAGCTTAGAGGGTGTGGACGAATTGTCAACAAATTGCGTCAACATTTCTGATTCTGTCAACATTTCTAAAAATCCCGTAGTGAAAATCGAGGCAGGCGATCGAGTCCGAGTGCTTGCGACCTACCCAGGCTCCCCCGAACTCAAGGGAGAGTCTGCCACGGTTGACGAAGTTTTTGAGGATGGCTTGTTAATGTTGGACTTTGGGAGAGACCTCGAAACCACACCACCGCAGCGCCGCTTTCCTATGCGTAGGGAACATCTCCAACTAGACCCGATCGCTTCGCCGGAACCAATCGTGCCGGCGACAGTCGAAGCTATGTCAGAGTCGATCGTGCCGGCGACAGTCGAAGCTATGTCAGAGTCGATCGCGCCGCCGACAGTCGAAGCTATGTCAGAGTTGATCGCGCCTAGCCTAGAATCGCAGCCTGTACCAGAACCGATCGCCCCGCCGACAGTCGAAGCGGTAAAAAAAGCAAGGAAAGAATTCAAGGTAGGCGGTCGGGTTATCGTAGCCGACCCCGACAGCAAAATATACAAGGGTGCGAGCGGCAAAATCATCAGCACAGCCGGATATGGAGCTAATCAAAAATACCGGGTGCAATTCGATAAGCTCGTGCACAATATGGCTTCTAGCATCTTTAAGGCCTCGGAATTGATGTCAGAGCCGATCGCACCAGCCTCGGAGGAACTGCCAAAAAAGCCGTAAGGGACTCGCGGACAAATAAAATACCAGTCAAAATGGGATAATCGTGATATCCCATTTTGGTAAAGTTTCAGAACGTTGCCATGAGGGCAAATACTGTTTTAACTCATTAGGTAAGACTTTTACGCCTTTCTCATAAGTTGTCTCAATTAAGTTTACAATGGGATTAAGTCCTTTCCATGTCATCTTAGATGCCCAGTTTATGGCAGTTTCAACCGAATCTAAAATAGCACCATTCCAATAATGTTCAAGTGCCGCCCAGCAGCGTTCAATTGGATTATATTTGCTGTGATAAGGTGGGTAGTAAATTAGTCGAATTCTCAAACCAATTCTTTGAGATAACTCAATGATACGTTTGATGAATTGTGTTCGATTACTTCTATTTGCTGGACCACCATCAAGGTCAATCACCAATTCTTCCAGTTCGGTGTAATCAGATTGGTTGTTTTGCCACCAATCCGTAAGGGCGATCGACGATAAAATCAGTGGTTTCAGCAGACTGCCCCATATAAATAGATAATTGGTCACTTTGAGTGTTGAGAATTCCAAAGGGGACTAATACGGCTTGCCACTCCGTATCATGATCGTCAGCCGATTTCGGTTCGAGGGTTCTCGCTTTGCCGCCCCGTGAGAGGTTGCCAATTTTGACTTTGGCTTTGGTATCGATGGATATTCGTAGAGAATTAACATCTTGATCGGAGGCTTGATTCTCCTTCAATACATTCTCAAAAATGGCATCTGTTTCGGGGATTTTTTTCAATGGCTTGGTTTTTTGTGTTTTTTTAGGCGATACCCCATTCGATTTAAAATCGTGCCAATTGTCTGACGAGAAGGTAATTGCTCAATGTCATAGTTTTTCTGGCTGACCAATGCTGATAGTACCGCCTTGGCACTGATCCGAGCATACAAAAATGTCGATTGAAACTTGGGGTCTGCCTGGGACTCTGGATCTACTAAAGAACGAATATCGGCTTCTAAGTTGGGCAGCAAAATTTCACTTTTATGTCGCCCTCGCGCCCGGTAATTATCAACACAAATCAACCCAGTTCGTCGTTCATGTAAGCCCAGTTGAACACTGTCTCGGTTCCACCCCATAAATGTTTCTACTTTGCGGGATGAACCATTAAAGTAGTCTTCAGCCACTTTTGCCATAAAGTCTCGACGGCGATAGCCTGTCAGTTTTTGGGCCGCATCTTTGAATGTTAATTTAACTGGCTCACTCAAGATCATTTCTAGTATCCCCATTACAGAAGTCACAACCGCTTATGTCAGATTTTTTGTTTCCTACTCTTCTAAAATAACTGGGGTTATATTTAATTGCAAGCCCCTAACTCTGCATCAGCCGTATGCCAGCTTAATCGCGCTCAAAGTCAAACAGTTTGAGACTCGGACATGGCCTACAAAGCACCGGGGCCAGATCGCGATTCATGCGGGGCAAAAGGTGCATAAGGAAGTCTGCGAGGTTTTCAATCTCAACCCCACGGACTTACCAACGGGCGCGATCGTCGCCTATGCCGATGTGGTTGATTGCATTCTCATGACCCCCGAATTCATCGCTGCTCAAACCGAAACTGAGCGATCATGCGGGAACTGGGAAGTTGGGAATTGGGCGTGGCAGTTACAGAAATTGCAGGTGTTCGCTCGCCCAATTCCGATCGCAGGCAAGCAGGGATTGTGGTTGGTCTGAAGCGTCGATCACCCTTCAGTTACTCGAAGGCGAGGGGCGCGGCGAGTTGCGTGCTCCCCACTCGCAGGGGAAACTAAAGGTGTCGGGAAATAGATGTGTAGCATACCCATATTCCGCTAATATTTTGTACGAAGTTGCATCCAAAATACGCCAGCCCGATCGCTAAGATGAAATTGCCAACTCTGCAATCAAAACAGGCGATCGCCGACTCAAAATAAGCACTCAACCTTAACGTTCTGAATTAATCCTTAGCTTTTCATCTTAGCTCGTCAGACGGGAATCCTCACACCAATCGAAGCGATATGGTGTGGGACCAGAGGCGCGTGAACCGAGGATTCCGCATTTTCATGTCCTCGCCTGCCATGCTGGCGAGCAATGAAGATGTGGATGACGAGGTGAACAAATCTTTTCTTTATTTGTCAACATTGCTATTCGATATAAATATCCAATTACTACTTGACTTTATATAGTATTTTCTGGTATTTTTATTATCAGTAAATGCGTCGAGGTCGTAGCGCAGTGAAAGTAACTTATCAGTACAAGTTCTATCCTGAAACTAATCAAAAGTTAACTCTCAATCATTGGTTGAGGATCTGTCGCTATTGGTACAACAGGCAGTTAGGCGATCGATTTGATTGGTGGGAAAATAACCGCACTGGTATAAATGCTTGTCCATTGGTTGCTAGCATCTCTGCGCCTCGCGAAAAGCCCAATTACTACTCTCACAAACAACAATTGCCCGTCATCAAAAAAGACCTGGTAAAAGTCTTTCACAGTGGCGAGCTTTTAGATTTTAAACAGGTAGATTCAACTATCCTGCAAGATGTTTCTAAACGAGTAGATAAAGCCTTTGAGCGGTTTGTAGTAGGGGACAGTAAAGGCGGTCGATCAGGCAAACCCCGTTTCAAGACGGAGGCAGATTACCGGACGATGACTTTTTCTACGGCTAACAGCGATTGGATTAAATTGGTTCGCAAGAATTGGTTTTACATCCGATTGCCAAAGTTGGGTCTCATAAAAGTTCGGATGCACCGCCCAATCCCCGATGGATTTACCGTTAAGCAAATTAGTGTTACCAGAAAAGCTGACGGTTGGTTTATCCAGATAATGCTTGAAGATTCTTCAGTACCTCAATTTATTCCTAATAAAGTTACCCCAAGCTGGGACAATTCAATTGGGCTAGATGCGGTGCTACACGAGGATGTCTACCTGGCAACGTCATCAGGCGAAAAGTTACCTTCCTTGAAACCGCTTCGTAAAAACCAAGCTAAATTAGACCGCATTTCAAAAAAGCGGAATAAGCGGAAGCGGGGCTCTAAAGCTCGACGAAAATTAGCCAAAATAGAAGCGAAACAGCACCAAAAAATAGCGCGTTCTCGCCAAGACTTTCATTATAAAACGGCTCACAAACTTGTCAGGTGTGGAGCTCAATTCTTCTTTCATGAAGATTTAAACTTAAAAGGTTTAACTAAGCGGAATAAAGTTAAGCAAGATGATGAGGGTGCTTACCTTCCGAACGGTCAATCAGCTAAATCAGGACTAAATAAGTCTTGGTTGGATGCTGCATTTGGTCAATTTTTTAAGACGCTGGAATACATAGCCGAAAAAGCTGGGTCAGCCGTCGTTCCGCAAAAACCTGCTTATACCTCAATGGTTCTGTGCTATCGGAATGAAATTGTTTTTACCGATTGCGGTATACGAAACTATTGGGATAAGCAACATTCTTTAATGGTAGATCGCGATATCAATGCCGCGATCAATTTGAAGAAATTGGGGTTGGACATTTTCCCCACAATAAAACGCCGTAGCGGGAATCTTTCTGTAGTAGGAACTATGGATGACAGTACCGCAAAGGAAATTTTGGTGCGATTCGTTTAACCTAAAATAAGCTGAAAGGCTTATGGGACGGTTAGCCCAGTTGATAAGACTGGTGATAACTGATTACATCTGGAGGTGAACCGCCGTGCGGTAAGTCCTTCCCCTCAAGTGCAG
>JBBSNU010000179.1:0-8686 GCA_038260455.1 Chroococcales cyanobacterium
AGAGAGGGGGAGAGGGGGAGAGGGGGAGAGGGAGAGAGGGGGAGAGGGGGAGAATTGCGCCATTCCCAATTGCTAAATTCCCCGATTACCGATTACCGATTACCGATTACCAATTACCGATTATCAATGACCGATTCCCGATTACTAAGTACAAATATAAAAGAGAAATGAATTCAGTTTGGCAACAGTTAAGTCTGGTAAATTTGCCGCTCTCTCAGTGGCAAAGTGGCAGTTATTTATTGAATTGGGCGATCGGCAATGCGCGCAGTTGGCGACAAAGTAGCTGGCTGATGCAGTGGGCGGAGCCCCTGGGTTTTGGTTTGCTGGCCTTGACGTTCAGTATGGGCCCGTTTGTCAACAATGCCTTGGTGGGGCTGTTGATGGCTGCTGGTGCAGCATTTTGGGTGCTGCTGACTGTTTCTGACGATCGCGCGATCGCCCTCACACCCATTCACTTGCTGGTACTGCTGTACTGGGGCATTGCCACCGTAGCCACCGCCATGTCGCCAGTGAAAGCCGCCGCTTTTGTCGGTTGGGGCAAGCTAACGCTGTATTTGCTGTTTTTTGCCCTCATGGCGCGGATATTGCGAGACCCCCGCCTGCGATCCTGGCTAATTGCAGTATATTTGAATGTCGCTCTAGTGGTCAGTTTCTACGGCGTGCGGCAGTGGATTGATAAAGTGCCGCCATTAGCTACTTGGAACGAT
Organism: Chroococcales cyanobacterium; assembly: GCA_038260455.1. Taxonomy (GTDB): domain Bacteria; phylum Cyanobacteriota; class Cyanobacteriia; order Cyanobacteriales; family Microcoleaceae; genus Microcoleus. The sequence goes on from JBBSNU010000179.1 coordinate 708, forward strand.
CCGACTTCAACTCAAGCCGATTTCACGCGCGTTTACAGCTTTTTGGGCAATCCAAATTTGCTCGGTTCCTATTTGCTGCCAGCAATTGCCTTAAGCGCCACCGCACTTTTTGTGTGGAAAGGATGGGGAACAAAACTTTTAGCCTTGACGATGCTGGTGGTGAATTGCGCGTGTTTGCGCTACACAGACAGCCGGGGTGCTTGGATCGGTTTTGTGGCTCTGCTTGTGGTGTTTTTAGTGCTGCTTTGGTACTGGTACAGCCCTTTAATGCCTCGGTTCTGGCGCACTTGGGCCCTGCCGTTAGGGTTGGGAGGTTTGGCTGGTGCGTTAATTTTGGGAGTGCTTTTGGTGGCGCCATTGCGCGATCGAGTTTCGAGTATGTTTGTCGGCCGCGGCGACAGCAGCAACAATTTTCGGATTAATGTTTGGAATGCGGTGATTGACATGATTCGCGATCGGCCAATTCTCGGAATTGGCCCCGGCAACACAGCTTTTAATAAAGTTTATCCGCTTTATATGAGGCCGAAATTCACCGCTTTGAGCGCTTATTCCGTGCTGCTGGAAATTGCCGTAGAAACAGGCTTTATCGGTTTAATGTCTTTTCTGTGGCTGATGACTGTCACCGTCAATCAAGGTTTGTTGCAGATCAAAAAATTGCGAGACGCGCAATTTAATATCTCTACTTTAGAGGAAGCGTCCCCAAATCTCAAATCGAATCAAGCGTTTTGGTTGATTGGGGCGATCGCAACTTTAACCGGCATGATGGCCCACGGTTTTGTCGATACTGTTTGGTACAGACCAGAAGTTAATATGCTGTGGTGGTTGATGGTGGCGATTATTGCTAGTTTTTACAGGAGCTCGCAGCATCAGCAAAATTCAGCTTTGACAGACAGCGAGTAGATAAAAATGCTGGCACAGAACATCTGTTGTTTTGCAAAAAGCATTTGTTTCCTTTATTAATGCTGTCCCCGAAGCTCGCCGGTTGCAGGAGCTCTTCGAGCTGTTGATATCATCTCCAGTAAATTACCATCACAAAAACGGTTCGTAGTACGGACTTTAGTCCGCTCTTAGATTGCGGACTAAAGTCCGCACTACGAACCAATTTTATTGTTTTCAATCGAACGGACATGATATTACTTGACGGCTGTACGAGCACAGCCACGATCGATAGTAGGGTGCGCGCTGCACGCACCCTACATAAAATTACTACATACTACATACCTGCCAATGTAAAGTGCTGGTGTCACACCCTACAAAATTTCTGGAAAATAACTTTTATTCTTCGCTCTCCGAAGGCATGACGAATCTCGGGCACGGATAATTTCCACCATCTCTATCTCTGCAACGCCGCCACGTTGACTGATTCGAGCTGAACGGCGTTTCGGATGATTCATTGACTGTAGATTTAACAGTTGCAGGAGTGGGCTGTGCTTTTGAGGCTTGACTGAACTGCAATACTGTGATAATTGCCAGTATGGTTGATGAAAGCAAAACTGTGCGTTTCATTTGTTTGTTTTTTCCTCTTTTAATCGTTGACGTGCCATTCCTATCCATATATCCTCGTCGAACTCCTGAGAATCCGCATACTTTAGACAAATTTTCCACTGCGGTAGCGCTTCCTTCGTTTTTTTCATCCCTTCTAGGACTTGCGCTTTCAGGCAGTAAGTTGCTGGGCCTTCACTATAAAGCTTAGTGGCTGCATCCAGATGTTGCAATGCCTCTGAATATCGAGCCTGTTTCAGCCGCGCCCATCCCAAGTTTTTAAGTAAAGAATATTTAACTCGATCGTCCTCAGCTACTTTCAAACCTTGCCACAGCAAGTGAACCGCAGCAGCATAGTTTTTCTTATCAAGAATATATAATCTCGCCAAATTGCTGTAAGCAGCAGGCAGACCTAGTTTGGCAGCTTGCAGATATTTTCCTCTGGCGCATTCCAAATCTTGCACCTCTTCGCAAAGCCATCCCAAATTGTAAAGAGCTGCGCGGCTTTTGGGGTCTACAACGAGCGCCAACTCATAGGCTTGTTGAGTATCGGCCAATCGATTGGCTTTGTAGTTTTCCAAGCCTCTATTATTAAACAGTGATGCGAGTTCCGGCAACCCAAATTGCCAACCACCAAAACCTACTGTTAGGATGAGCAGGAAGGCCGCCCACTTTGACTGGTGATACTTTTTCCCTAGCTGTTTCATGACATTAAAAATATTAGCTAATGGTGTCGTTTTTGGCAAATTTTCACTGTTAGTTAAGTGATGATTTGTTTGCCCTATTTCATTGCCACCCTCATGACATCATCATCTTATGAATTGATTTAGGCTTGAGCCTATTTCTCATTTCTGGTTTGCAACTCCACAGCCGAATGGCGTAATGCTGCCACTACCTAGATGTATTCGAGCATAGGTTGATTCTTCGCGGGGCTCCACCACCTATCCGGATAGTTTAAGAAAAAAGCCAGAAAGAAGCCGGAAGCCCTAAGCCTGAAAGGAGAAAGAGCCTTGACCGCTACGGATGTTGTGAGTAATAATACTTAGTTGTGGGGCGATCGACAATAGACTTATTGCATATAGCCGAGTCTCAGAAAGTCAGGTACGCGAACGGCATAGGGCATAGGGCATAGGGCATTGGGCATTGGGCATTGGGCATTGGGCATTGGGCATTGGGCATTGGGCAAACAGGGCATTGGCCAAACAGGGCATTGGCCAAACAGGGCATTGGCCAAACAGGGCATTGGCCAAACAGGGCATTGGGCTATCCTCACCACGCTTGAGAACCGCTATAAATCTTCCATCGATGGGAAAACCGCAGATATATTTCAATAACAGAAAGAGAATGAAGAGCAATTCAAGTCTAATCATTAATCACTAATCACTAGACTTGAGTTGCACTCAAACGCAGATAACATTGAATGCATCTGCGTCAGTCAGTGTTTATCCGCTTGAAATATGCAGTTAACAGAGCGAATATTTATGCAACTCAAGTCTACTAATTACTAACAGACAGAAACGATAATTCTTGTGTCGCAAGCTCGAATAGCAGGCTCTTTAAAGGATTTGAGAGGGTTCGTCCAATCACTAAAATTGCTTCATCGCGCGTTCCATATCCCGCTTGTCTTCGCGTTTCTTCAAATCTTCGCGCTTGTCATACAATTTTTTCCCCTTACCCAAACCGATATCGAGTTTGACCCAGCCGCCTTTCAAATACATTTTTAACGGCACTAAAGTCAAACCTTTTTCTTCCACTTTGCCGATTAGTTTACGAATTTCCTGCTTGTGCATCAACAATTTGCGAGTGCGTCTCGGCTCGTGATTAAAATAGTTGCTAGCACTTCTCCAAGGCGAAATATGAACGTTGATCAGCCACAGTTCGCCGTTCCGAACTAAGCCATATCCGTCCCGCAAATTCGCTTTTCCTTCCCGAATAGATTTAACTTCGGTTCCCTTCAACTCGATGCCCACCTGAAATGTCTCTATAATTTCATAGAGATGGCGCGCTTGTCGGTTATCGCTAACAATTTTGTATCCCGGACTTTTTTCGCTCATTTTTACCTCCGCTAAAATTATTATAACGCTAGCTTGTCTGTAGAAAAAATAAAAGCTTGACAAAACTTAAATTATAGGTCTAGGCATTACCAATGTTGCTGAGCTAAGATGTCACCAACGTGAAGGTCAAGCGGTATCATGCAGCGCACCAATATTCCAGATTCTGGAATTCCCGATTCTGTTACTCCTTATCCGGCGGTTAATTTGGTTTGGCTAGCTCCTTGTTTACTGTCGCTCACTTGGTTTTTGGCCAATATTTCGGCAGTTAAGTGGCTGTTATCCTCGTTTGTTGAGGTACCGGCACTGTACAAGATAGTAATTAGTTTTCTGATTGTAGCATTAGTAGTGCGATCGCTCATTTCGGGCGATCGCCCGCCCGCATTGTCCCCCAAATTCGTTTTGAGGCGCTATCCGCTGGTGTTAATGTTGGGTGCGAGCGTTTGCTCGATCGCCGCAGGGTGCATAATTGACATCAAACAAATTACCATCCTGCTATTTATCCTCGGAACCTACGGGCTGTACGGCTTAATGGTAGAGCCGAACTTTTGGCGAAAAAACCTGCCAATCGCGGGGCTGCTGGCTTGTATTTTACCATTCAACAGTCAGCTCAACAACGGATTGGGTTTGCCGGCGCGAGTGCTGACAGCTCAGGTAGTAGAAAAATTGCTCTCAGTTTTCCAAATCGGGGCTATTTCTTCCTACGATATCATCGTCTTAGAAAACGGCATCGCTCAAGTAGACGTACCTTGCAGCGGCATTAAAACCCTCTTAGTAGGGACACTATTTTTGCTGGCTGCTACCTGGTTAGAAAGCCGTAAGTTGGGTTTAAAATGGCTAGCAGTATGCGCCCTAAACTTCATAATGTTAGTTTCGGCTAACGCTTTGCGGGTAGTCGTATTAGTATTAGTTGCCCAAGTTTTTCAACAGCCAATTTATGCCGAAATCCTGCACGTACCCCTGGGAATAGTCGGTTTAGTTAGCGCTTGTTTTTTGAGTTGGTTGATGCTGCAAAAAATACCGAAAATTTCCCAAGCCAAACAAATTAATCTTGAGTCGCAACAAGATGCAGAAATCCTCAAAAATCAGCCTCTAGCCAAAGCCGGACTAATTGCGGCAGTCGCTGTTTTGGCAGCAATTTCTCAATTGTATCACGTAGAAAGCGAAAAAGTAGCGATCGCCCCCCTGAAATTTCCCGAACAAATCATATTTGAACCAATCCCGCTGAATCCCAGCGAACAAAAATTCTTCGGCAACTACCCAGACACCAAAACAGAAAAAAATAGATTTATCTCCGGTAACTTGCGCGGTTCCATGCTAACCGTAGCCAGCACATCCTGGCAGACTTATCACGCACCAGAGTTGTGCTTTATCGCCAGCGGCATCCCCGTCAACCGCATAGAAAGAAAACAGCTAACTCCTGCCATCATAGCGCGCTGGCTGTCTGTCAAAGACAACCAACTATCTGCCACCTACTGGCTGCAATCTTCCCAGCAAACAACCGATAACTTCTTAGCGCGAATCCGCAGCGACATCAACCACAAAAATCATACTTGGGTGCTAGTTTCCATTCTCTTTGACAATACCGTAAACCCCGAAAGTTCCGAAGTCCAATCTTTTGCTAAAAACGTACATAACACCGTTAATTATAGCTTAACAACCGCAAAAAATGAAAAAAATTAAGCTGGCATTGAACATAGTTTTTCAGCTAATCTTTTGGCTGTGGAACCTGACATTTTTGTCAATTGTTTATCTGGGAATTTTGCCCTACCTGGCAATCCCGTTAATCCAAGCCACAATAGACGGAATTATCCCCCTAGAATTTGCCTTAACCTTAACAGCACTGATAGCAGTACCGACAGTATTTACAATCATCGGATTCAACAAGCGTTTTCGCAAGCAACCATTGCAGCTAATGCGTCTGTTTTACGGCGTAGAAGCGCCCTTATTTTTGCTATGCTCAATCAGGTTATTTCTGCTGCGAGAACTGAATCCACCTAGTTCTCAAATTATTTGGACAATAGGATTGTGCGTCGCAGGATTTTTAGTAGATATACTCTACGGATATTTGGGAAAAACAGAAACTATTCAAGACATTTCAACATCTCAAGATGCTGAAAGAAAACAGCACCATATGACTGGATTAATTGGCAACAAACAAATTGCCTGGATACAGTTAGGAGTTCACAGTTTAATGTTGCTAGTTGGCATTTGGGCAGCCACATTGCTGATGTTTTACGCACTGCCCGTCGCAACTGTGATCATAGTTGGATTTTTTAGTTTTGCTTGGGTGACACCACTCATCGAATCTTTCAAGTACAGTTCATTTGAGATAATTTGGTGGCTGCCATTATCCTTAATTTTATTTGGTTTTACCTCCAGCTTATTCGTGGTAATGCCTTCGCTTTACGGCTTTCTCTACATCCAATCCGCGCGCAAAATATTAAACAGTTTTGCTTCGCAATACGGAAAAAATCAAGCAATCGCGGGCTGCTTGGGAGTGATGGCAGCTTGGCTGGCTATTTTTGCAGCTTTGCAGCAGCAGCCGCAAATTCAAGCAATGAAAATTCTGGAAACTCCCGCAGCCAATGAGACGGCGCGTCAAACTTTATTAGCCAAGTCTGATATGATTCGATCGGGCTTAGTTAACGCCTATTTGTCTCCTTACCGCTACCTCAGCACTGTGGGAGAAAATAACCACATTTACTCGCTGTACAAAGATACTTTAAATTTGCCTGACAAAGCAGCTAAAAGCGTGCAGAACAGCTATAACTTTTTAATGTCGCCGTTTTTGTATCAAGGCTCTACTTCCGATGTCAAAAAAGCTGAAAAACTTTACGCTGGATTCTTCGATACAGAAATTCAAAAAGGTGACACAGAAGCAGTAAAACACGCGGTGCAATCAACATCTAACCGGGAAGAAGCTAAGGCTGGTTTGCTGAATGTCAATGAGGAAAAAGTATGGTTGGATTCCCAAGAAGTTACAGTCAAAGAAAACGGCGATTGGGCTGACGTTCAAATCTACGAAGTTTACAAAAATCAAACGCCCAACTTGCAAGAAGTATTTTATTACTTTTCTCTGCCGGAAAGCGCCGCAGTTACAGGAGTTTGGCTGGGCGATACTGGGGATTTGCAAAAGCGTTTTGCTTTTACTGTGTCGCCCAGAGGTGCCGCCCAGCAAGTTTACAACCAGCAGGTGGTAGAAAGGGTAGATCCGGCTTTGCTGGAACAAATTGGCCCGAAACAATATCGCTTGCGAGCTTTTCCTGTTCCGCCTCAACGAGAGTTTGGGCTAACTGACGGGCCAAAGGAAATGCACTTGTGGCTGACTTACAAAGTCCTGCGACAAGCACAGGGTTGGGCGATGCCAATTTTGGCTGAAAAACGCAATATTTTTTGGAATCAAAATACTCGCCGAGTTATCGCTGGAAAGGAGATTAAATACAAGGGTAAGCAGGCAAAAGAAACTTGGCTTCCAGCGTTTTTACCCGCAGTTGCACCGCCAAAAGCAATACCGCATTTAGCGAATTTACCAGGCAAAAATAGTGTTTCTGCTCAGCCGCTGATTGATATAAATTACTTTTTACCAAACGTTAAAAAATTAGCTTTGGTACTGGATACTTCTCGGAGTATGGCGACGGAAACTCAAGAACTTAAGGAGACTTTTGATTGGTTGAAAAAGAATATTTTAGCCACAAATAGTGTGGATTTATATGTGTCGAGTGCGGCGGGGATGCCGCCGAGGTTGGTGGAAAATTTACGCAGTTTTGATGTGGGAAAGTTGACGTTTTACGGTACTGTTCAACTTAAGGATATTCTGCAACAGTTTGCGCGGTTGCGCGCCGATCGCACTTATGATACTGTATTCTTGGTGAGCGATCGCCACAGTTACGAGTTATCGGACGATCGCAAAACCAGCGTTTCTCTAGCTGCACCTTTATGGACAGTGCATTTGGGAGGTTTGCCCCCTGGCTATGACGACGCTACTTTAAAGGTGATTCAAGATAGTGGCGGCGGAGTTTCTACCGATATCAAAGAAGCAATGCAGCGAGTGGCGACGATGACAGCTTCTGGGAAATCTGTAGTTAATGTTGTTGATGGTTATGCTTGGAGTTATGCCAAAACTCCGAAGGTGGCGACAGGGGTTCCGAAAATAACTAATGATGAAAATGAAGGTTTTAAAGCGATAGCTGCGCGGCAGTTGATAACGGCACTTAGCAAGCAGAAAACTGCTAATCAATTGACTCAATTGGATGCGATGCACTCGCTTGCTAAAACGTTTAAAGTCGTCACGCCCTATTCTTCGATGATTGTGTTGGTTAATGACGAGCAAAGGGCGCAGCTAAAGGCGGCGGAAGGTAAGAACGATCGATTTGAACGCGAGGTAGAATCTGGTAAGGAGGAGTTGACTAAACCTAGCAATCCTTTGAATGTTTCTGGGGTTCC
>JBBSNU010000180.1:0-8669 GCA_038260455.1 Chroococcales cyanobacterium
CAACAGAGAAAGCGCCGGCAAATTCGCCGGCAGCAAAAATGCCGCAGTGCTCGGTTCGACGCTGATGCTTTGACCAACTCGCATAGCCAGCACAACTCGCAGCGCCACTAACTGTTCGGGAGATTGAGCCAAACGCTCTAGGTTAAAGCCCGTTTCAGTATAAGTCAACTTCAGCATATTGACAGCCCTAAATTTGGAATTGAAAATTTGTCAGTAGTCAGTTGTTAGTTGTTAGTTGTTAGTTGTTAGTTGTTAGTTGTTAGTTGTTAGTTGTTAGTTGTCATTGGGATTTTCCTATGCTTCTCAACACACAGACGAAGGATATGGCATTAGGCCCATAGAAGTCCTGGGAGGGGGAAATAAAATTTTTTCGATCTCCATCTCGATCGAGCATCTTTTCCAATTCCCAATTACCAATTACCAATTACCAATTACCAATTACCAATTCCCAACTGTCAACTGTCAACTGTCAACTGTCAACTGTCAATTGACCTATTCCCCAATTTGGTATTCGTGCCAAAACATTTCGGCAAAAGCAACAGTGGGGTGCATAGGAGCCTTCGGCTTAGTTCGCAAAGGCATTTGAGCTTCTGTAGGAGTTCGATCGCCCCGGTGCGTGAGTTGCACCCTTCGCAAGCAGTCACCACGTTGTCCCAAGTATGCGTCCCGCCCTTCGATCGAGGCATGACGTGATCCAGCGTCAACTGTCGGTTGCTGCCGCAGTATTGGCAAGAATGAGCGTCCCGGCGCAGAACTTCCCGGCGATTGACCGGTGGCAGTTTCCAAAGGCGTTCCCTGTTCGCAAAAGTCAAGCGGATTTGTTCGGGTACGTGGATGCTGGTACTGGGCGATCGCACCAGATAGCCGTTGCCGATGCTAAAATCCAGAGCTTGGGCCTTGCCTGTTACCAAAAGTACGATCGCCCGTTTGATGTTGACACGGCTCATCGGTAGGTAATTCTGGGAAAACACCACCACAGATTGCCTCAATACATCAGTTAGTACGGTCACGGCTGCCTCCTCTTCATTTAGATTTTAGATTGAAGAATTTTAGATTTTTCGACTTGCTTCGGCTACGCTCAGCACAAGTCGTTCAAAACAAGTTTTAGATTTGGGATTTTGGGTGTTTCACCAGCATGATTAGATTTTAGATTTGGGATTGTGGCTGTTTCACCAGCATTGTTAGATTGAAGAATTTTAAAATTTTCGACTTCGCTCAAAACAAGTTTTAGATTTGGGATTTTGAGTGTTGCACCAGCATTGGCTGAATCTGGTTTTTGCCAGTTTCCCAAGCCTTTTCCAATTTGTCAAATATCCAATCAAATGCCCCCGCTTCTGTCGTACAGAAGCGGGGGCAAAAAAAACTGCTAAAGGCAAATTTTCATCCTGTGTCGGTACAGTTTTTTTAGCTGTACCTCCCGCTTCGCGTATCTTTCTGTGGCTGTGCCACTCCCAGACCGTCCCGGTCTATCTGGTGGTAATTAATTTCTGCATTTTGTCTTAATCCACTATAACCGGGTTTATTTAGGACTGGCCCCGCCCACGAGGTCGCTGTGACGGTAGCCAAACCCGTCATAAAGCCGTGCCGTGACAACTCTGTGCGATTCCTGGGGCGATCGCACTTGAGTTGATAGGTGGAGTAGGTGGCGAAAAATTTCACAGCAGGCAGAAAGTAGTAAGAGAGCTTTAAATCTAGCTTTAAACATACTACACTGATATTACACGTATGTCCACCTGTCACGGAGAAAAATCATGCATACCTTACCTAGAACGTCAACCACCGAAATGGAAGTCACCAGCATTCGACTAGAAAGAGAGCTCAAGGAGAGACTCAAAGAGCTCGCGGGGAATCAAGGCTATCAAGCTTTGATTCGAGATTTGCTCTGGAATTACGTCCAGCAGAAGTCTGGAGAGTATCGCCAGATGTTTTGCCGAGAGGATATTCGAGCCAGTATTAATGCCACAGCACAGCAAGAGGAACGCTGCGCGCTTACAGGAGAACCGATCCGAGTTAATGAGCCGATGTTATTAGGTCTGACGATGCACGGGGAAATGGTGCCGCTAAGTATGGGGAGTATGGCTGGATAAACCAGTTTACCCTTGAATTTGCCCGGCCTGGGGTGAAGGCCCCAGGCGCTGAATATCAAATCCCGAAGCATTTCGAGATATCTATTTAACGAACCGCGAAGACGCTAAGGACGCGAAGAAAGATAAGAGAAGGAAGACGCGCAGCTAATGCTAAACTTTCCATCGGGCGTGCTGACAGATGATGGTAAATTTGATGGAAAAAATTAAGGTAATGCTGAAAAACCGCTACTTGACCGCTGTAAGTTCGATCGCCCTGATCACAATTATCACCGGATGCGCCACAACCGAAGCACCCAAACTTGCAACTCCCTCTCCTATAGCCGAATCTTCCCCGCCGCCGGTTAAACCAAGTCAGCCATTAACAGTCTCTGTCAACAATCCCGAAACCGCCACAAATACCAAAATCCAGCAATATCTCAACGGATTGACAGCCCAAGGTTCTGCCAAAGAAGAACAAGGAATCTGGATGCAATCGGGCAATACTTTGTTAGCCAACCATCAAGGTACAGTTCCTCTGTCAGCCGCATCCATTACCAAAGTCGCCACATCTCTGGTAGCCCTGCAAGAATTCGGGCCGGAACATCAATTTATCACTTTAATTAGTACCGACGGCACAATCAAAGACGGCGTATTACAAGGCGACTTAATTATTCAAGGCAGCGAAGATCCGTTGTTTGTTTGGGAAGAGGCGATCGCCCTCGGTAACACCTTAAATCAAAAAGGCATCAAGCGCATCACTGGCAATTTGATAATTGTCGGTAAATTTTACATGAACTTTGAATTAAATCCCCTCAAATCAGGAGAATTGCTCAAACAAGCATTGAACAGTCAACTCTGGCCTCCCGAAGCCGCCGCCCAGTATCAAACATTACCTCCAAATACACCAAAACCCCAAATAGTAATTGATGGTACTGTCAAAGTTGTGGCAGCACCTCCCACCAGCCTGCCTTTAGTCAAACATTATTCTTTGCCCCTCGCCGAACTGATCAAAAAGATGAATCAGTACAGCAACAATCTCATGGCAGATATGCTCGCTGATAGTGTAGGCGGCGCGACAACAGTCGCACAAAAAGCAGCAGCAGCAACTGGAGTTCCTCCCGCCGAAATTCAACTCGTCAACGGTTCGGGATTGAGCGAAGATAACCGTATTTCTCCGAGGGCTGCTTGTGCGTTATTTATAGCTTTAGAACGCTATCTTAAACCTTACAGCATGACAGTTGCTGATGTCTTAACTGTAGTTGGAAAAGATGAAGGAATCCTCTCAGAACGACCGCTGCCAAAATTAGCAGTAGTCAAATCTGGCACGTTGGATAATGTTAGCGCTTTGGGCGGCGCGCTGCCAACTCAAAAACAGGAAACAGTATGGTTTGTCATTATGAATAGAGGGGCAAATGTCGAGGGATTTCGCACTCAGCAAGAGGTTTTGCTGAAAAGCTTTTTGAACGATTGGGGAACTGTTCAAGCCTCACCAGCGGAATTAACGCCAAATCCTGCTAGAAAGAGTAAGGTATCTCGCAACGAAATTGTCAATTGATTTGAGGCTTACGCATGGGGCCCAGAAACCGGGTTTTTTTACAAAAAGACGTGTTGCAACCCGCAAATTCTGCAAAAAACCCGGTTTCTTTAGTCGGAGTGCGTAAGTGGTGTTATATTTCTAGAAGTAATACTCTTGAGTTGAAACTATGTCCAGTGAATTGAACCAACGAATTCAAGAATTTTTAGATACTTTCGAGTTGGTATTTCACATAGATTGGGAATTTACAAAATCCCGCATTTTAGATGAAGACTTCATCAGCGAAGAAGGAACTTTTATCGAGCCAGTCAGAGGTGAACTTTTCACTGGCGGAAAAGGAGATAACTGGGGTAACCGTTCGTCTCTACTTGCTGCCTATCGTGAACTCAAAGCATTTGCAATTAGTGAAGGCTTGTACGATAAAGATGATGCACCTTGGTCATAATAATTAGCAATTGAGAAGGGTGCAAGATGTAAATTTTACCCAAATTCAACTACTTGCTGGTGGAATTTACTCTTTGGCAGGCTCACGCTGCGGGCGCGGATTGATCGCTCTGGCGACTACAATGCCGATCGCACTTTCGACTCTGCTAATATATGTTTGCAAGTCGTAAGCAACTGTCACAGCCCCAGCCGGCGAAGCGTGAATTAAGCCGAGATTCCCGTCTGCATTCCTGTACACAAAGCCCGTGTGGGTGACATCCAATCCTTTAACATCCGTGGCTACCGCCACAATATCCCCCGGTTTTAACTGGGAATACACACTTTTGATCCGATTTGTCGGGATGTAATTCACAATAGTTTTGGCTAAGTCTGCTTCTTGGTTGACTATGCACTGATAAGTTGCTTCGTCTTTCACCATTTGCGGGTAACTGCTGCGGTGCTGGCTCATGAAATTTAGTGTTTTATTCATGGGCACTCCGCCTAATTGAGCGGTGATGTTTTCTACTGTTTCCCGTTTTTGATTGTCGTTAATCCATTCGGAAAAATAGTGCAAGCGGCTGCAATAACCGTTCATTTTACCGTTTACATACCGCTGTTGTTCTAGGCGATTTACAAAGTTTTGATAGTCGTAATCTTTGACGGCTACGCCTCGCGCAATCGCTAAAACGGTTTCGACAAATAAAACACAATCAAATTTATTTAAAGTTACGATTAACTTTTCTTCGCCGGATTTGTCCAGCAAATTCTCGGCGTAGGGTTTTCCTAGGAAATTATCGCCGATCGCCTGTAGGATTTCTCCGATCGCGCGATCGGGCAAATTTTGTTGTTTTGCATACTGTACAATCTGATCAAAACGTGCTATGTCTTCGGGTTGTGCAGCGTTTTCTCTCGCAGTATTGTCTGAGTCTGGTCGTCTCGCCAGCACTTCGAGCCATTGGGAATAGGAAATTTTAGGTAAATTGTTGATTTCCCAAAACAGACTCGGAAAACTGGAAACAGTTTGGTTGTTTATTACGTCCCACGTTTCGCTTTTTTCCGTCAACTGGGCCGCTACATCCGCGCCCTGTGCTTTTGTTTGTCGATCGACAACAGCGACAGCAGGTGGAGACTGAAATGCCCAAACATCAGGTATCAAAGAATTATTCACAATGGCGATCGCAAATCCCAAAACAGCCGGGCTCCAAAAATTTCTCATGTTTTTCAAAGGATTTTGCTTCAACTGAGTGCTATCCTGAAATCTTTACAATTATTAGAAGTCTCCATCAGCCTAGAACAAAGCTCGAATTGGCAGTGGCGGACTCGACTGACAAGTGTATCAGTCGATTTTAGATTTTAGATTTTAGATTTCAGATTTCAGATTTCAGATTTCAGAAATGAATCTCGGAGGTTGAACAGGAGTCGAAAATGTTCGGATCATCCACTACCCGGCAGATTCGAGGTTTGTACCTGTTTTTGGGCTTGGTCATTTTAACCAGTTTCCCAAAATAATGCGACTCTAAGCCCGCGATCCAAACCCTGATAGAATCAGTGATTTGCAATTCTCAAATTGCCAATCTCAAATCTAAAATGGTATTATACGCCGACCTATTATAAACTGATCCTGCGAGTTTGATACCACAACACTGTAATGCAAGTAGACCGCCGACGCCCCCCCATCGGGCCCCAACGCCCCATCCAGCCCCGACAAAGCAGCAGCCGTCCAGTTTCAACCCGACAAAGTAGAAGCCGTCCAGTTGCATCCCCGCGCCCCATAGATTTCTGGCAAAAGTCGGTCTCAATTCTTAAAATTATCTACGTTTATCTGCGTTCCTCTGCCTTGTATCTGCGGTCTCTGTATCGAGAGAAGATGGATGCCAGAAGTCTAACCCAATCCCCACCCCAAAGCAGCCAGCGTCCAGTCAGGCGCAGACAAAGCAGCCAGCCTCCCGTCCAATCTCGTCGCCGAGTCAGGACGAAATTTTCTCGATTAAAATACGGTAACATCCTGTGCTTAGTTGCTGGGGCGATCGCGCTTTTTTGGATTGTCACAATACCCTTGAGAATTCGCCGTCCCCCAGAACCGCCAGTCATCTTGGCTCAAGAGCCCCTCACGCCGCCGATAATTCAAACACCGGAAAGTTTAGTCGATAGTCAAAGCGAGCCTAGCTTCAGCTACAACATCAAAACACCTCCCAATGTAGTTTACTCTCAAGAATTGCAAGGGATTGTTGATGAATCTGTGAAGATTGCGGCAAGCAAAGGACTGCCCGCAGAACAGCTATCAATTACCTTAATTGATGTCAGTAATCCCCAAACCCACAGCTTTGCCGGATATCAAAATCAAACTCTCAGATTTCCAGCTAGCGTTGCCAAGTTATTTTGGATGGCAGCCTTTTACTCAGCCACAGAAAAAGGCATAATTACGCAAAAAGAATCAGCCTTCAAAAACGATCTAGAACAAATGATTGGCATCTCCAACAACGATTCCGCCAGCAGGATTTTAGACAAAATCACCGATACAAAATCCGGCGGACGGCTCGCAGGAGAAGAGTTGCAAACATGGCTGCAAAAACGCACGCAAATTAACTCATTTTTCCAGTCTGCAGGCTACAATGATATTCGTATAAGCACCAAAAATTATCCCATATACTATTTGAGGCAAGAAAGTCCGATCGGTCGCGATTTGCAATTGCGGGGCGATGATTCTCAGCCGATTCGCAATCAAGCAACTAGCGATCAAGCCGCCAGATTAATATATGAAATCTATACTAGGCAAGCTGTTTCCAGCATCGCCAGCCGCAAAATGGCTTACTTGCTGACGAGAGATTTAGACCCGAAGGCCTGGAAAAATGACCCTAGCAACTCGATCAAAGGATTTCTGGGCGAGTCTTTACCAGCTAAGATTTATTTTGGTTCCAAGGTTGGCTATACTTCCAAATCCCGCAGCGAAGCGGCATTTGTCAGGACTTTGGACGATCGCGCGATTTATATCTTAGCTGTTTTTGCCGACGATCCGGCTTATTCCAAGGACGAAACAGCATTTCCGGCAATTTCGCGATACGTGTTCGATCGGCTAAATACTCGTGGGCCTGGAAGTTAGGACTGATTGTGAATAGAAAACGGCGGTTGAAACCGCGTCTATACAAACAATGTCCGCCTCCGCGGACTAAAAAAAAGGATAACCTAATTTTAACCGCCCACTCTTTAACCCGCGGAGGCGGGTTTTGCCTGTGTAGACGCGGTTTCTAACCGCCCGGTTTTCTTCTTTCATCAACAATTGAAAAAACAATCGCAAAAATAATTTAACTGGGGCGAAAGGATTCGAACCTCTGAATGGCTGGACCAAAACCAGCTGCCTTACCACTTGGCGACGCCCCAACGTCTCAACCTTCATCATATTAACACTCTAACACCCAAATCTGTCAAGCACTTTGACAATAAAATCTCAAAAATATTTTTGCAACCGATCGCCCGCCAGTTTATTTTTTGAGAACCGCGGGGCGATACAGCGGGATCTCAATCCAGAAATCGGCTCCCTGTCCGGGTTTGGAGATACACTTCAAACTGCCACCGTGTTTTTCCACCACAATCTGGTAGCTGATAGACAAGCCGAGTCCCGTACCCTGCCCCACCGATTTAGTGGTAAAAAAAGGGTCAAACAAGCGGGATTTAGCTTTTTGGGTCAATCCCTGCCCGCTGTCGCGAATCCGAATCACCACAAATTTGCCGATCGACTTTCCAAACTCAGCATCCTCCGACTCTTGGGCCACCAGCGCCGTCGAGATGGCGATATGAAATTGGTATTAGAGCACCGCAGATTTAAATACTGTACAAATTATATTGGGACTTGACTATGCTTTTCAATACTCCGGCTGGGTGAATCGAAGAGCCTCCGCAGGGAGAAAGCACCCTTCACCCATACATCGCGGATAGCTTACAGAGAATTTTTGAATAAGTCAGTCCTAGACGCAGGCGAGGCAAAAAACCCGGTTTCTTCATCCAGCATCTCTGGGATGAGCAACGATTTTCCAAGAAACGGGATTTTTTGGGCTTGAGTTCTATAAGTTTAAGTGTATTTTAACAGACTTGTCTAATCGTGCGTAGGAGGCTTGCTGGTAGATTAAAATAATAAATTTGTGCCACAATACCAGTGCGGTTTACCAATCTGTGCCACAGACTGCTCAATTACAGTGAGAAAATGAAGTACAAAAGACTGCCAAAATGTTAAACTTTGTAACAATAGTTGGTCAAACTCGACCGTCGAGGGTTTCAGCATAGAGATGGACATTTTGCAAGTGTTGTAATCGCCGATCGACTTTTCTAGCCATCCCTGTTTTCGAGTCCTTCGACATGGCGGGAATTATGTTTTCTATTTTCAACAATTATAAATAAACCTGGAGAAAAATATGTCTGAAACTAGCACTCAAATACCAACTATTTTGGCAGTTGATGATAGCGTCGTAATGCAAGGACTGGTCAAACAAGCCTTAAGCAAAGAGTTTCGAGTTCTCGTGACAGACAATGCAGTCGATGCTTTATCAACGATTTATCACGAACAAATTTCTGTTTTGTTGCTCGATGTTTCGATGCCTGGTATTGACGGATTGGAACTCTGTCGCACGGTGCGAAGCTTACCTCAATTTCAA
>JBBSNU010000181.1:0-8635 GCA_038260455.1 Chroococcales cyanobacterium
AGCGAAACTCGTAAAGAGCCTTCATTTCACCCTTAACAGTCCTTTCCGCCAAGCGCAAAATCGTCTTAGTTCCGCCAATATCGCCCGCTAATAATAATGCCATAAACCTCCTATTTCAACCAAAGATGGGGGAGCATCTGTGTTTTGCATTATTATAGTGCGAGCTTAAGAGCTCGCGTATTCTACTCGCGAGCTCTTAAGCTCGCACTATATATAAAATGCTTTTTACAAAGCCCCAAATGTTCCCGATCGCATTCCCCATTTAAACACCCACAGTATTAATTGCCAACCAAGCCCGCAGCACCTCAGCCACAGTCCAAGCTTGAGCAGTGCAGCCCCTGGGCGAGTGAGGAGCGTCGCCCTCAAAAATTTCGCTGAGACTGCCAACACCTGCGCTTTTTATATGATGTGCCATCGGTGCTAGGAATTCGCGAGCTTGTGCTGGGTCTTTGTATACGTGCAAGTGAGCCAAGACAAAGGGGCCCATCAGCCAGCCCCAAACCGTGCCTTGGTGGTAGGCGCGATCGCGCTGCAATTGGTCACCTGCATAGACTCCACAATACTGCGGGTGCTGCGGTGAGAGGCTTCGCAGGCCGTGGGAAGTCAGAAGCCCTTCAGCGCAAGCGTCC
Source organism: Chroococcales cyanobacterium (assembly GCA_038260455.1). Lineage (GTDB taxonomy): Bacteria > Cyanobacteriota > Cyanobacteriia > Cyanobacteriales > Microcoleaceae > Microcoleus. The sequence continues at coordinate 630 of JBBSNU010000181.1, forward strand.
ACCACGCCGCGCCGCTGGATTGGTGTCAGTAACGGTGTATAGCGGGGAGTTTCCTTGCCCCGCACCCCCGGTAACAAAGAGGTGGCGGAGCGAGGAGGAATCGAGTCTAGGGGCAGGGAAACGGCGAATATTTGGTTTGGCCGCAGCGAGTTGTCGTTGCCGTTGGGGCCGTCTAAAACGTCGTAGCAGTAACTGGTTGAGTCGTTCCAGAAGCGGGTGAATCCGGCGCTGGTGCGATCGCCCAACCGATCGTATTCGTGGTGAGACTTGCCCAATCTGCGAGCAAAACTTGCCATAGCTTGTAGGGCATTGTACCAAAGGGCGCTCAGTTCGATCGGCTTACCAATCCGAGGAGTCACCACCCAATCGCCGATTTTCGCATCCATCCAAGTCAGTTGTACGCCGGTTTCGCCCGCGTAGACCAAACCGTCATCGGGATCGACGCGGATGTTATACCGAGTTCCCCGAAGGTGCCAGTCCAAAATCTCACATAATGTCGGCCAGAGTTCGGTCAAAAGTTCCTCGTCTCCTGTGCAGTCGCAGTAAGCACGAATTGCCTCAAAGTACCACAGCGTCGCGTCTGCCGTGTTGTATTCTGGTGCGCCGCCGGCATCTGGGAAGCGGTTCGGGAGCATTCCCCGATCGACATACCGCGCAAAAGTCCGCAAAATCGATCGGGCAATTTCCCACCGCCCGGTACAGATTGTGAGGCCGGGCAGGGCGATCGTTGTATCGCGCCCCCAGTCGCTAAACCAGGGATATCCGGCGATAATCGTTTTGCCTTCGGGTTCCTCCGGTAGCGGGCGGTTGACGATAAATTGGTCTGCTGCTAGCACTAAGCGATCGATCCAGTCGGGAGATTCGCCTGCGGGTGAGAAGTTTTGCAGCAATTGTCGATCGTAAGTGCGACGCATTTCTAAAGCTTTAGCGCCGTTGAGTTCGGGATTTTTCTCGGTACTGGCTATCAATGTGACAGAGTTTCCCGGTGCGATCGTCAAGTGAAAAGTCGCCGCGTGCAAGTGATCCTCACAATACTCCAATCCGCGCCGTTTTTCAGCGGCGAGGTCAAATCCGTAGTACCAATTGTATAAGGGAGCAGAGACTCGGAATTGAGCCGGTGCTGCGGCATCTGTCAGCAGATAAAGCGGTGCTGCTCCATCAAAAGCCGTGACGCAAACCCCATCTGTCAAGGTTTCTAGCCTCGCCGGCCAGTCGCCGGCCCTTGTCGTGTGGTGGTAGTCGCGGTAGTTGACTAGGGCTTTGACAGCGAGGGAAACTGGCTTTGAGGCGCGGTGCAAGTGGTATTGAATATATGTTGTGTTAGCACCTTGCTGCATCCAAATTCGCTTGGACAAAATAGCGTCGCCGAGGGCAAACCTCCAAACAGGCGTAGTTTCTTCGAGGTAGAAGCTTTCGATGAAGTTGTAGCCGTGGGGCTCGATCGCACTGTCGGCCCAGCGGTTTGTATAAAGCGGATAAGGGCGATCGGCATATACGGCCGTCTCATCGAGCTTGGCGAGCATCAAAGTGCGTGCCAGCGGGGGTTTGAGGGCGGCTACTAGCAGCCCGTGATAGCGTCTGGTGAGGAGATTGGCGATCGTCCCGCTAGCATAACCGCCGATCCCGTTTGTTACCAACCACTCGCGAGACTCCGCCGAGTCCAGATTGCAGCAAATTTCCCGTCCAAAATCAATAACCATAAAACAAACACTCGCGCTAATTTGTAATCTATCTTTAGGTATATTTTAAACCAATTTTTAACAACAAATATTAACCATTGCAGGCTGCTATTGGGCGATCGCCCCGATCCAGATTCATGCTCTAATTTAGATACAGCCAACCGCTACTTTTGCCCCAGCGACAATTCTAGCCTGCGATCGCTCTGTCTCAAGTTAGTTGTTGGTTATTTGAAGTAATACCATTTTTTTAAAGATATGCTATAGATGAAGTCTTAGCCCCCCCGAACTCGCGGGGGGGTTGGGGGGGTAATATCTAACGCTACTTTATGAAATTGGTATAAGTAGGTCATTGCGAAAAAACCATAGTATCTTGTAGGGGCGGGTTTAGCTAAGAATCTATGAAATAAGCCAGTGTATGAAGGCAAAACCCGCCCTCCTCCCCATCTAATGTTTATTTGTACCCACCTACTTAATATTATCGTCTAAACAGGCGCTGCACACTAAGGGCAAAGCATTTGATAGCGCCCCGAGATATTTCGCACCACCAACCTATTTTATAAGGAGAACAACTAAAAGTGAAGATAGGAGCCAATTACCTCGGCAACAACCAATGTAAATTTACAGTTTGGGCCCCCACAATCAAACAAATATCCCTCCAAATCATTTCCCCAAACAAACGCCAAATCCCCATGCAACAATCTGCAGAAGGTTACTGGCAAACCACAGCTACAGACATCCAACCAGGAACCCTTTACACCTACCAAGTCGAAGAAAAAACCAACCTACCAGATCCAGCATCAAAATATCAACCCCAAGGAGTCCACGCCCCATCCCAAGTAATAGATGAAAACTTTTTTATTTGGACAGACACAAATTGGCAAGGCGTGCCGCTAGCCGAAATGATCATCTACGAACTGCACGCCGGCACATTCACCCAAGCCGGAACCTTTGCAGCAATAATTCCCCAACTCAAACAACTTACAGAACTTGGAATCAACGCCATCGAAATCATGCCAGTCGCCCAATTTCCCGGCGACAGAAACTGGGGATACGACGGCGTATATCCCTACGCCGTCCAAAACTCCTACGGCGGCCCCGAAGAATTCAAAAAACTCATCAACGCCTGCCACGAACACGGCATATCAGTAATTCTTGATGTCGTTTACAACCACCTAGGCCCCGAAGGAAACTACCTCCCCGAATTCGGCCCCTACTTCACATCAAAATACCGACCAATTTGGGGAGAAGCCCTCAACTTCGACGACGCCTACAGCGATGGAGTCCGCAACTACTTTATTGAAAACGCCCTCTACTGGTTTCGAGACTATCACATTGACGCTTTGAGACTAGACGCAATTCAAGCAATATTTGAAGTCGGTGCCAGACCATTTTTACAAGAACTATCCGATGCCACAGCGGATTTTTCCCAAGAGGTAGGAAGGAAAATTTATTTAATAGCAGAAAGTGACTTAAACGATGTCCGCACTATACGCCCCAAAGAACTAGGCGGCTTCGGATTAGATGCCCAATGGTGCGATGATTTCCACCACGCACTCCACACCTTGCTCACCGGAGAAAACGACCGATATTATCAAGACTTCGGCAAGTGCGAACACTTAGAAAAAGCATTCAAAGAAAGCTTTGTTTACTCAGGCCAGTACGCCCCCCACAGAAAGCGCAAACACGGCAATTCTGTCAAAGATGAACCGGGCGAAAAATTTGTAGTATTTTCCCAAACCCACGACCAAATCGGCAACCGCATTTTAGGAGACAGACTGTCGCAAATAGTAGACTTTGAAGCATTGAAACTCGCAGCAGGTACGGTTTTTATTTCTCCCTACATTCCCTTCTTATTTATGGGAGAAGAATATGGAGAAACAGCACCGTTTTTGTACTTTGTTTCCCACTCAGACCCTGACTTAATTGAAGCTATCCGCAAAGACAAACAACAAGAATTTAAAAGTTTTGAAGGTCGAGGCGAGTTTCAAGACCCCCAGAGTCCTGAAAGCTTCCAAAAGTGCAAATTAAACTGGGACAAACAAACAGAAGGGAAACACAAAATACTCTGGGAATGGCACCAACATTTGATTCAATTGCGGCGGACAATACCGGCACTTAAAAAACTCGACAAAAACCATTTAGAAGTGTCCAGCATTGAAGCCGACCAAATATTATTTCTACGTCGCTGGACAGATGACAGCGAGATCTACTGCATTCTAAACTTCAACAAGCAAGAGGTCGCTTTTACTGCTGCACTTCCCCAAGGCAACGGTCACAAAATTTTAGACTCTACTGATGTAAAATGGATGGGTTCGGGTTCTAGCTTGCCTGAAAATATCGAATCAGAGCAAGAATTGATTGTTAAACCGCAGAGTTTCGCACTCTACGAATTCATGAAATAGTAGGTTGGTTTGGGCGATCGCTCATTGGTGTCAACAACCAGGTCAAACTTAGTATCAGTCTACTATTTGATGTCCTAGTTTTCGCGATCGCCCCGTAATTAGGGCGGGCACGGGGGCACCGCCCCTACAAAAGCTTGTCATTACCCACATTTTTCATTTTCGTTTACCTACCAGCCCGCCATCGGTTAAAACAAACTAAAAAAAACTAGAAACTCAGTCGGTTTTAACCGACTTGCGCTATTAGTCAGGGAATTTATTCCCTGGCGGTCTGGCGGCGGATTGAGGGTTTCACCAGATTTGGGTAATGACAAAAGGTTTTTAGGCGATTGTCGATCGGAATCGGGAGCATCTCAGTTTTGATTTTATAGTGCGAGCGTCCCCGCTCGCGATCTATCCAACACTCGCTCTTCGGGGACGCTCGCACTGTACTGTAAAGAAATTGCTTTTTCGCAAAAGTGAGATGCTCCATCCGAATCCGCTACCGCTCAATCCAACCTACTATTTCTAATTTTAAACAAAAAGCCGATCGACTAATTAAATAGGACTCAAATTAACATGATGAGAATTCCCACAGCAACTTATCGGATTCAATTTCATGGAGGTTTTAAATTTGAAGCCGCCAAACAAATTCTGAGTTATTTAGAAGAATTAGGAATTACCGACCTTTACGCATCACCGATATTTAAAGCCAGAAAAGGCAGCACTCACGGCTACGATGTCGTTGACTCAAATCTGCTCAATCCCGAATTGGGAAACTCAGAAGATTTTGAATCGCTCACCGACGAAATTAAGAAGCGAAAAATGGGATGGCTGCAAGATATTGTGCCGAACCATATGGCCTACGACACTCAAAACTTGTTGCTGTCAGACGTATTGGAACACGGGCCGGATTCCGAATATTTCGATTACTTCGATATTGAATGGAATCACGCTTACGAAAATCTCAGGGGTCGAGTTTTGGCTCCGCTGCTGGGCAATTTTTATGGAGAGTGTCTGGAAAATGGCGAGATTCAACTCCAATACAGGGAAAAAGGGCTGACTATCAATTACTACGGTTTAAATTTGCCCGTCAAAATTGACTCTTACGGTAAGTTTATCACTCATAATTTGGGTTATTTAGGCAGGGAATTAGGCAGGCGACATCCAGATTTTATCAAACTTTTGGGAATTCTTTACCTGATCAAAAATACCTCTTCAGAAGTTAAAGGTAAAGCCCGATACGATCAGATAGCTTTTGTCAAAGGATTGCTGTGGGAACTCTACAATCAAAATCCCGTCGTGCATGAATTTATCGATGAAAATATCAATGTTTTTAACGGAGAAAAGGGCAATCCCGAAAGCTTTAATTTGCTGGACGATTTGCTGTCCGATCAGTTTTACCGTCTGTCTTTCTGGAAAGTAGGGGCTGAAGAAATTAACTACCGCAGGTTTTTTACAGTCAACGAACTGATGTCGGTAAAAGTTGAAGAGATTAAAGTTTTTCACAAAAACCACGCTCTGATCTTCGACATGGTTGAAGAGGGAAAGTTTACCGGATTGAGAATCGACCACATCGACGGACTTTACGATCCAACCGAATATTTGAAACGGCTGCGGGAAAAAGTCGGAGATACTTACATTACTGTCGAAAAAATTCTGGAACACGAAGAAGATTTGCCGCTATATTGGCCGATCGAGGGGACGAGCGGCTACGACTTTTTGAATTATGTAAACGGCGTTTTTTGTCGGTGCGATCGCGAAGAGCAATTTAGCGAAATCTATCACAGATTTACTCGACTGACTGTTCCCTACGAACAGTTGTTTTTAGAGAAAAAAGGGCTAATAGTTGAGAAAAATTTGGCGGGAGATGTAGACAATCTGGCTCAACTTTTGAAAAATATCTCCGGTCATTCCAGACAGGGAAACGACTTTACTCGTTCGGGTTTGGAAAAAGCACTGTCAGCAGTTTTAACAGTTTTTCCGGTGTACCGAACTTACATAAATCAAGAGGGTTTGCGAGAGTCCGATCGCACTTACGTAAAATATGCGATCGCCCATGCGAAAGAACTGGTACCGCGACTCCTCAAAGAACTTAAATTTATCGAAACGCTGCTGTTGCTGGAAGAAGAAGAAACTCTCACAGTCGAACAAAAAAAGGAGCGACGGCACTTTGTCATGAAACTCCAGCAATTGACAGGGCCTTTGATGGCCAAAGGAGTTGAAGACACGCTTTTATATGTCTACTACCGGCTTTTATCCCTCAACGAAGTAGGAGGAAACCCCAGTCAGTTCGGTGTTTCGCTGGCAGATTTTCACGACTTCAACAAACAGCAGCAAATAGCTTGGCCTCACAAAATGAATGCTACAGCTACCCACGATACCAAACGGGGCGAAGATGTGCGAGCCAGAATTAACGTTTTGTCAGAAATTCCCGAGGAATGGGAACAGCAAGTCAGATCGTGGAGAGAGTTAAACTCTTCTAAGAAAATCAACTTTGTGAATCGAATGGTTCCCGATACTAACGACGAATACTTCTTGTACCAAACTCTGCTGGGCAGTTTTCCCTTTGAGGGAATTGAAAACACTGATTATGTCGATCGCGTCAAAGATTATGCGATCAAAGCCGTCCGCGAAGCTAAAGTTTATACGGCTTGGCTAAGAGCCGACAACGACTACGAAACTGGTTTTCTGACATTTATCGAGAGCGTTCTCGAAACTTCAGAAAACAATCAATTTTTAAAGAAATTTCTGCCTTTCTGGAAAAAAGTAGCTGATTACGGAATTTTCAATTCTTTATCTCAAACGCTGCTAAAAATCACCGCCCCTGGGGTTCCCGACATTTATCAAGGGACAGAATTCTGGGAGTTAAGCCACGTCGATCCGGACAACCGCCGTCCGGTTGATTTTGACCGCAGAATCCAAGTTTTGCGGGAAATTAAACAGCAAGCTAAGACTGATATTTTGCAATTGGTGGAAGATTTGATTGCGACGCGGGAAGATGCTAGAATCAAGCTGTTTTTGACGGCAAGAGTGCTAGAAGCGAGAAAAGAATACTTGGAAGTGTTTAAGTCGGGCGACTATCAATCATTGGAAGTAGTTGGCACGTTTAAGGATAATGTGGTTGCCTTTGCGCGAAGCTTTGGAGATACTACAGTTATTGTCGTTGCTCCTCGGTTTTTGACTGGAGTTGTCAAACCGGAAGAAATGCCGATCGGCAAACAAGTCTGGAAAGATACTAATCTGGTATTGTCCGAGCAAATGCCGTCGCTTTGGAAGGATGCGATTACCAACCAGCCAGTAGAAAGTAACGGTACGCTGGCAATTGGTGATGCTCTCGGTTATTTTCCCGCAGCTTTGCTGATTAGTCAGTAGTCATTAGTCATTGGTCAGTAGTCAGTAGTCATCTCGTGTGCGATCGATTGATAACGATAAAATTGGTTCGTAGTGCGGACTTCAGTCCGCTTTCTTACGGACTAAAGTCCGCACTACGAACGAACCGTTTTTGTTAGGGTAATCGACCGGACGTGGTATCAGTAGGCGAAGACGAACTGGTTTTTTATAGTGCCAGAACGATACATGACAGGGATATTAATGCGGCGATCAATATCAGAGATGAAGGTTTACGACTTTTGGCCGGAGGGCATCTCGCTACCGTTTCTGGAGAAAAAGTAAGACCAAGTAAAGGCACTGCTTTTGCAAGGCGTTTTTCTGTGAAGGAAGAATGCCCATGCGTGATAGGTGGGTAGTTGTCAAATACATAAGACGGCAAATACAACACAACATATACGGTTTGCCACAATGCCCAAATCGATCGCACGCCGTACATTAGGAAGAGTAAACAAAAGCAGTCAGCAACTGTAGCGGTGCAAGCCTCACGGATGCAACCGTCCCTCAACAGGTTCGGTAAATACCCCTTCATCGCAAGGTCTACCGCCCGCAGTATAGA
>JBBSNU010000182.1:0-8621 GCA_038260455.1 Chroococcales cyanobacterium
ACAGATTAACACGATTGGGGCTTCTACCACTTGGCGCTGGTCGAAGGCGCAAGTTTTTAATTTTTCTTTGCTGGCTTGGTCTTCAAGTACGATAAACCGCCAAGGCTGCAAGTTGTAACCGGAGGGCGATCGCACTCCCAAGCGCAGAATCTCTGCCAATATAGCTGGGGGAATTCGATCGGGCTTGAAACTGCGCGCGGCCCGTCGGCTTTCGATCGCGGTTTTCACATTAATTGAAGGTTGGATTTCAATTGGCATGGATAATTCTAATTGGTAATGGGCATTGGGCATTGGGCATTGGGCATTGGGCATTGGCCAAACAGGGCATTGGGATTGGGCATTGGGCATTGGCCAAACAGGGCATTGGGCATTGGGATTGGGCATTGGGGATTGGGATTGGTAACTTAAAAAAGTTGAATTGTTTTTCTTCCTTCTTCCTTCTTCCTTCTTCCTTCTTCCTTCTTCCTTCTTCCTTCTTCCTTCTTCCTTCTTCCTTCTTCCTTCTTCCTTCTTCCTTCTTCCTTCTTCCTTCGTCACCCCAAGCCCAACTCGCGCTTGAGCAAATTAATCGACTTAGAGCCGATGTAATTTTCGGAGCATATCAGTTGCGGGGGACGAATAATATCCTCTCTGGCAGCGTTAATGGCCGCTTTTACTGTAGCAAAGCTCGGTTGGTCGCAGAAAATTGTTCTCGCCGATCGCACGATCGAGTTAATCTTGTAGGCATCCGACAGCAAAGCCGTCATCACCAGCAAATCCTCGCCCCGGATGCTGTGGATGATCACTTCGGTCGATCGCAACATTCCCGGGCTCAAACTGACTAAACCCAAATAACTGTCTTTCGGTAAACCCGTCACAAGCTGGATTTCCTGGTCGTAGTCGTAGATGTCTACGGGAATGACTCGCACCGAACGGGGTGCTGCGATGGATTCTGCTTGTCCGATAAAATAGCGACTCGTGATTACAGTTCCCGAAGAGATTTGATCGATAAAAGTAGCCAACTCTTCCATCGCCACCAACTGTATCGGAATCCGCAAAGCTTGTTCCAGTTCTTTCGCCATCAACTCGCCCACGCCGATGTCTTCTGCGGGGGCTGTGACGACGACTCGGGCGCTGCACCTGAGCCGCCAGTCAATTTCGGCCAAAAATAATTCCCTGGCTTGGTTGAGCGTACAGCCCTGTCCCAGCAGTTGATCCATACTTTCTTGCACAATTCTGTTAGCAAGCGGGTATTCATTGAGGATCGGGGATTTGAGTTTACTGCCGCCTTCGTGGCCTTGAGCGCGGACGTAAATCCCCGATCCGGCTTGGGCTTCTACAAGTCCGGTATTTTCGAGCTGTCGGTAAACTTTGCTGATGGTGTTGCGGTGCAAACCCGTCTGCATGGCTAGTTGTCTGGTGCTCGGCAAGCGGTGTCCGGGCGGAAACTGGCGCGAGGCGATCGCAAACCTGATTTGATTGAATAGTTGTGTGGATGCAGGGATTTCGCTATCTGTTTGAATATGAAATTGAACCATATTAAAGGCTCCGAGGACTTCAACTTAGTATTTTTATAACGTCGAGTACCGCGCTTGGGATTGCTCGGATATCTCTCTCTGTGTATAGCATAATCTGATTTGGTCATCTGTTACTGTTGTTTTGCTTGGCAGGCGATCGGGCCTAATTTTTCAGGTACTTTCAAGTCTTAGCCGTAGGGTGCGTCAGGCAAAATAATTCTCAATTCTCACCAAAAATCTTATTCTGACGCACCATTCATTAGTTGGTGCGTCAGAATGAGATTGTGAATTTGTCGCAAAAATTTTACGCTTCTGACGCACCCTACTTCACTGACGCACCATTCATTAGTTGGTGCGTCAGAATGATATTGTGAATTTGTCGCAAAAATTTTACGCTTCTGACGCACCCTACTTCACTGACGCACCATTCATTAGTTGGTACGTCAGAATGATATTGTGAATTTGTCGCAAAAATTTTACGCTTCTGACGCACCCTACTGCACTACATTTAATCTCCGACTATTTCCATCTCCCTTGCGGTTTTCCTGCCCGTCAGGAAATAAGTCCGCATTTGTCCTTTACCCTTAATCTCAATCAAGCCACGCTCTTCAAATTCATACTTATCGCACAGCAAATCATAAGTATAGAAACTAACTTGAATGCGGCCGGGGATGCCGTGAGATTCCATGCGACTGGCTGTATTCACCGCATTTCCCCAGAGATCGTAAATGAATTTTTTAGTGCCGATTACCCCCGCCACCACCGGGCCGCTATTAATCCCGATGCGGATATCAAAATTCGCCTCTAGCTTCACATTTAATTCCTTAATTGCTACTAGCATATCCAGTGCCATTTCGGCGATCGCCTCAGCGTGATCTGGGCGTTCAATCGGAATACCGCCCGCTACCATGTAAGCGTCCCCGATCGTCTTGATTTTCTCTAACCCGTGCTTCTCGCTGAGTTGGTCGAAAATTGAGAAAATTTCATTCAGTAAATATACTAATTGAGTCGCGGGCATAGTGGTAGAAATTTGGGTAAAATTCACCAAGTCAGCAAAAAGAATAGTTGCTTTTTCAAACTTGTCTGCAATTACCCCCGGTTCGCACCTCAACCTGTTGGCGATCGGTTCTGGCAGAATATTTAGCAGTAAATCTTCAGTTTTTTTCTGTTGTTTCTTGAGATCGGATTGCATCTGCTTGCGCTTGGTGATGTCGTGAAAAAATACAGAAATGCCATCGTGACTGGGAAAAGCCCGGACTTCCAACCACAGTTTTAAGGGACGATAATATTTCTCAAAACTCACTCCCACTTGTTTTGCTACAGCTTCATGACACTCTTCATAAAATACCGAACTTATTAAATCGGGAAACTCTTCCCAAAAATTTTTCCCAAAAAGTTCTTCCGGCGCACGCCGCAAAAATTGCGATGCTTTGTAATTGACATAAGTAAACCGCCACTGGAGGTCTAAAGCCAAAAAAGCATCGCTCATTCCTTCTAAAAAATTGACAATTTGCTCGTCAGTAGAACGGAGTTTTGCTTCAACTTGTTGTTGCCGGCTCTGGGCGCGCTTTAATTTAGAATAATTAATTCGCAACTCCATTTGGTTAATAATTTGCCTTCCTAACGTCCGCAGCGCTTCTAATTGTTCTGGGGTGAGATGGCGCGGAATTGTATCTATCGCGCACAAAGTGCCGATCGGGAAACCGTCAGGAGTTACTAGCGGCGCGCCAGCATAAAACCGAATATTTGGATTGGAAGTTACTAGCGGATTGCCGGCAAAGCGATCGTCTTCGAGAGCATTGGGTATAACTAACAATTCGTTGGGATTTAAAATAGCGTGAGCGCAAAATGCTAACTCTCTAGGAGTTTCTACCGCGTCCAAACCGACTTTTGATTTAAACCACTGTCGGTTAGCATCTATTAAGCTGACTAAAGCAATAGGAGTGCCGCAAATGTGGGATGCTAAAGCTGTTAGGTCATCAAAAGCTTCGTCGGCATTTGTATCGAGAATATGGTAGCGGTGAAGTGCTTTTAATCTCTCTGCTTCGTTGCTGGGAAAAGGTGCAGCTTGCATCGGCGGGGGCGAGGATATACGGTTGCGAAAAATCCGCGCAAGTCTCCGCGCTGCAAATTTTTGGACTTGCGCTGCTAGTTTTTCAACTAGCATCAAAATACCTGTTTGCCAAGCTTTGTTCATCTTTATTTATCTTTTGTCTCGCCTGTTGGAACTGCGGACGATCGCCCTAATGCGATCGCTCCTATACACTTACCGCAACTAACTCCTCAATTTCCTGAGCTTTCCCTGGCAATTTCCCTGTTAATACTTCTCTACCCTCTTCGGTAACAAGTATATCATCTTCAATGCGTATGCCCCGCACGTCGGCGAATTTTTCCAACTCGTCCCACTTTACAAACTCTTTATATTTGGCGCGATTTTCAGAGTTATTCAAAATTGCCGGAACTTGATAAAAACCAGGTTCGATCGATACCAGCATTCCCGGACGCAAAACACGATTCAGCCGCAAAAAACCCAACCCAAACCTACTGCTTCTCGTTCTTCCGGCTGCATAGCCAGCCAAATCTCCCAAATCTTCCATATCGTGAACGTCCAAACCGATTAAATGCCCGATTCCGTGCACAAAAAACAGCGCGTGAGCATCCATTTCTACCAAATCTTCAACATTGCCCCGCAAGATGCCCAAATCCACCAATCCTTCCGCCATAATTCGAGCAGCTAACAGGTGAATATCTTGATATTCCACTCCCGGACTAATTTTTTCAATACAAGCATCGTGGGCTGCCAAAACCACATCATAAATCGCTCTTTGAGTTGGCGAAAATTTGCCGGAAACAGGCCAAGTACGAGTCACATCGGCCGCCCATCCCATTGATGTTTCTGCACCGACATCTGCTAACAGCAAATCTCCTGTTTGTAGCGGATTGTGATAGTGTTCGCTGTGCAGAACTTCGCCCTGTACGGTGACGATACTCGGATAGGCACAGGTCATATTTTCCGAGATGATCACACTTTCCATTGCAGCGCGAATCCCCGCTTCGATTCGAGCATTTCGAGTTGCCGCCATGCCCGCTTTGTGTGCTGCTACGGTGACAGCCGCAGCTTGACGCAATTCGACCAAACTGGCTGCATCGTGGCTCAGGCGCAGCGATACGACTGCGTGAGTTAATTCTAGATCGATGCCGATCGGCGCTTTGGACGGTGCAAGAGCCCGATCGAGAATATCCGACTGTTGCAACCGAATCAAGCTATCCTGAAGGGCGATCGTTGCGCTATTTGTGGATCGCGCTTTTAATTCAGTCATGGGGAAAGCAGCATCAGCCCCAATTAATTCAGCAATTTCTGCGCGTTTCGGCATTTCCCCGTGCCAAAGAGTGCTGCTAGGATCTGCGTCATCTAAGAACAGTTCTAATTTGCCGGATTCTAAGCGAATCGCAGCATTTTCTAACTGCAAACCTGCAAAATATAGAAAGTGACTGCTAGCGCGAAAAGGATAAACAAGTGCCGGATAATTCCGAGGAATGCTGCGCCCAGACCAAAGAATTACCGGAAAATTTACTAAATTGGCAAGTTTTTGCCGCCGTTGGTGTAAGATATCTTTTAACAAATCATCAGTCTTGGTAATTTTCATGGCTAACAGCAGATTATTTTGATTATGGTTTGTAGTAAGGACTTCAGTCCTTGAATTTTCAGTCTTAAAATAAATAAAGTCTTGACTTCAAACTTAGCAGTCATTTTGATAAAAGTCTAATCTTTATTTGATTTTTGGCTGCGATCTTTGGTACTATCTTGGCGATCGTCTTTGTCGTCATCGCCGACATGATTGTGTTCACCAGGAATACTGCCAGACTGCGAACATAAAAACGCTTAAAGCACTACAGTGAAAGCAATGTAGCAAAAATTGAACACCCGCAATCAGCCAAATTCGTTGGTTTGGTTGTTGTTAATTTTGCGCGCTAGGCGATCGTCTCTATTGACTCTTTATATTTTAGACTTTAAAGTATAAGTAAATTCACGTAAAAAACATGAAAACTTCTCACACAGCCTCTAAAACTTCCGTGCAAGTACGCGACTGGCCGATCGAACATTTACCAGGATTGACCAATGAAAACCAGTCTCAACTGGAAGAATGTGGCATCACCACAATCGGACAACTAATTCGGATGACGAAAACACAGGCAGCAAAAGTGTTGCTAGCACATCAATTACAGATTAACGTTAAACATATTAATAAATGGGTAGCAATGGCAGAGTTGGCTCGAATTCCGAGCGTAGGCTGTCAATATTGCGGGCTGTTGCTGCACGCGGGCGTTGCTTCTGCGGCTCAACTGGCTCAAATGCCCGTGGAGAGGTTGCACCAACAAATCCTCAGACTCCATGTAGCGACAATGCAGCGCAATGATTTGACTCCTTCGGTCGATCGCGTGCAAAAATGGATTCAACAAGCTAAATTAGTCAAGAGTCATTAGTCATTAGTCAGTTGGCAGTTGGCAGTTGGCAGTTGGCAGTTGGTAGTTGGCAGTTGTTAGTTGTTAGTTGGCAGTTGGCAGTTGTTAGTTGGTAGTTGTTAGTATTATAGAAACCCCCAAGGCGTTTAAGACGGGAGCATCTCAGTTTTGCAAAAAGCATTTTTTTTATTGTAGTGCGAGCGTCCCCGCTCGCTCCTGCGTACAAGACGCGAGCGGGGACGCTCGCACTCTAAATGCAAAACTGAGATGCTCCCGTTTAAGACGTTCTTAATTACTAAAAAATAAGCTGTTATATTGCTTCCCTGCTAAATCACCAAAGCCTTCTGACTTCTTCGATCCGTTAAATCCGTTAAATCCGTTAAATCCGTTAAATCCGTTACATAATCCGCTGCCAATCTTCCTTCTTCCTTCTTCCTTCTTTATATGTCAATTCAAATTTACGGAATCCCCAACTGCGGCACCTGCAAAAAAGCTCTGCAGTGGCTCAAAGATTACAGCATTACTTACGAGTTCATCAACACAAAAGAACAGCCACCAACTCGCGAAACAATTGAAAACTGGGTAAAAACTTTAGGTTTTCAACCAATGCGAAATACATCCGGTCAATCTTACCGCGCTTTGGGCGACGAGAGGCAAGACTGGACGAGTGAAGAATGGGTGGAAGCTTTTGCTAAGGATGCGATGCTGCTGAAACGTCCGCTGTTTGTCAAAGATGGAACTGCTGTTTTAGTAGGTTTCAAAGCAGATGAGATTCGAGAAAAACTTGGGCTTTAAATTAGCTGAATTTAGCGGTTTTTGCGGCGCATAACCTTAATTTCCCCCAGATTGTCCGTGAAATCCCAGCGCTCGTAAAATGGTATCATTTTCGGCAAACAATTAAGAGAAAAACTCTCCACGGCTTGCAATTCGGGATGATTGAAAACTGCATCCATCAACACCGCGCCCAGTCCCGTTTTTCTGTGTGTCGGGTGGACAATTACATCAAAAATCGTCCCTGTGTACACAAAGTCGGTAATGACGCGGGCAAAGCCAATTAGCCGTAGCTTGCGGGGCGGGACGCCATCGCCCTCATCGACCAAACCTATGATAACATCAGTAGCGGCGAGCATTTTCACCACATCCTCGCGAGTGCGCTTGTCACACCAGAATTCGTTTTTGTACAAATCCATCAAGTCGGAAACCTGATTTTCCGTCAGAGTTTCAACAATCCGATACTTAGGAATGTTGTCGGTCATACTCAATTTTACCGTAATCTAGTTTAATTGCGCGATCGGCAATATCAAAATAGCGATCGTCATGACTAATCACAAACACAGTTTTCCCCCGCCGCTTCAACTCCGGTAACAACTGCTTGTAAAAAATATCCCGAAAAAACGGGTCTTGATCCGAAGCCCACTCATCAAACAAATAAATCGGTCTATCTTCCAAATAAGCCGTCAGCAAAGCCAGCCGTTTTCGCTGTCCCTGAGACAAAGCCGTAGTTGACAAAACACCATCTTTCACCTCAACTTTCTTGTCCAAATGAAACTCTCGCAAATATTCAGCCGCCTGCTTGTCCAAATCGTGATTAGTCATCCCCAACAACCTTTCAAACAGATAGAAATCAGAAAAAATAACCGAAAAATGTTGCCTATACCACTCTCGATTCTGCTCAGTAATCGGCTGTCCATCTAAGAGGATTTCTCCTGATTCAGGAATATACAAACCCGTAATTAACTTAGCCAAAGTAGACTTACCACTGCCATTTCCACCAATGATAAACACCAACTCACCCGCATGAAACTTCAAACTTAACTCACCCAAAATAAAATTGCTGTCTTCTTTTTCTCCCGGATAGCGGTGAGTTGCTCCCTTCAATTCCAGAGTCTGCCAATCAGTAGTTTCCACCCTTTTTACCACAGAACTTGTCTCAGTTTGACTTGCCAAAGCCAGTCCCATTTTCTCTATCTTCTCCACCGAAGTATTAGCCCGAAAAATCGCCGGCAACCTTTGCAAAATATTCTGAAACGGAGACATCAAATAGGTGCTTGTCAGAATATATGCCGACAAAACCGGAGTAGAAACCGGTACAAATTTGGGCAAAGCAAATAACAGCAAACCCATCAGCATAAAAAACAACAATTGCCCAACTCCAATCGCCACAGCACCCGTATTCAAAGCAGTCACGTTATAATCGCGGGAAGCATCAGCGCTTACCTGCAATTCTTCCGTAAAAAACTCTTGTCGGCGCAAAGAGTGCAGTTTTAGTTCCTTAATTCCGTCAGTAATACTGCGAAAATGCTTAAATAATACATCTTGTTCTTCTCTGGCTAAATCGAAGAATTTCCGCATTTTATTGAGCAGCAGTTGTACAGTGCCAATCATCAGCACCAAAAAACCAAATACCACCACAAAAACCGTGCCAGAAATCGTGCTTAAATAAGTTAAACATCCGACAACAACGGCGATATCTACGCAGAGAAAAGGAATCAAAAATATAGTATTAGAAAGAGTTCCCACATCATCAGTCAGAGTTGCCAGCAAGCGGTTAGCGCCCAACTCTTCCAAATTTCGCAGCGGAGTAGACAAAATGCCACGACTCAAACTCAGTCGCAGATTATAAACTGCTTCTTGAGAAAGATAGATTAACAAAAATTGAGA
>JBBSNU010000183.1:0-8609 GCA_038260455.1 Chroococcales cyanobacterium
AAATCTCAGAAACCGGGTTTCTCTCGGTATTTCTTGTCACCCAACCCAAAAACTCGTAGAAACCCGGTTTCTCGCCCCTTGCGTAAATCTCAGAAACCGGGTTTCTCTCGGTATTTCTCGTCACCCAACCCAAAAACTCAAAGATGTCAAATGGGTTCTATAAAATAAACTATTTGAAAATTCTTTACATTATGCGATCGCAATTAAAGCCATCCTATAAGGACGGGGCTTTGACCCAATTTTTGGGTAAGGTCAGAACTACTGGGTTTTATGCTAATTTATCGATCGCATCATTTCCGGTATAATTACCATAATAAAAACGGTTCGTAGTGCGGACTAGAGTCCGCACTACGAACCTGCCCAAATCAAAAATGATATGAGTTACTGCATCAACCCTCAATGCGAACAACGCGAAAATCCTGCTGCGGCTCAAAATTGTCAGGCTTGCGGCACGGCTTTGTTAATCGCCGATCGCTACCGCATCATTAAACCAGTGCGATCGCCCAATCCCGCACGCCCCACAGACATCTTAGAAGTCGAAGATTTGGGAACCGGCGAAAACGAATGGGGCACAGTCAAAATTTTTAAAGTGTTCAAACACAGCCACAATTCCGATTTACTTCGCTTCTTCCAGCAAGAAGCGCGAGTGTTAATTTGGCTGGGGGGAAAAGCCAGAGTTCCCCAAGTCGAACCAGACGGTTATTTCCAAATTAAACTCGCCAATAACTCCCAGAAATTGTGTTGTTTGGCGATGGAAAAAATCGACGGAACAAACTTGACAGAATTCTTAACTAAAAACCCACAGGTTTCTCCAACACTCGCCGTTGATTGGCTGCAACAAATGCTCCATATTTTGCAAAAGATCCACAAATATCATCTCGTACATCGGGATATTAAGCCATCCAACCTGATGCTAGAACCCGATGGAAAATTGAGATTAATTGACTTCGGCTGCGCCACCGAAGCAGACACAGATACCGCACCCATCGGTTCTGCAGGATACTCAGCGCCCGAACAAATTGCCGGAAAACCAGAAGTGCGATCGGACTTTTTTGCCCTCGGACGTACTTTTGTACATTTATTAACAGGCTTAAACCCGATCGACTTTCCCGTCAATCAACAAACTGGTAAAATCAACTGGAAAAACCAGGCCGTAGATATTGACCAGTCCTTCGTAGACTCGATCGACGAATTGATGGAACCGCTACCAGAAAACCGACCGGAAAATACCCAAGCAATCTTAGAAAAATTAAAAATCCACGGCAGAAACCCCCCAAAACAGGGGGACGCAACATCGCTTTAATAGACTTGTATTACCCGAACTCTCCTTAAAATTATCTGCGTTTATCCCTGTTTATCAGCCCCACATCTGCGATTTCTCGATCGCTCAAAAATTGATAGCCTAGCAAGTCTAATAAATCTGTTCCAAGTTGCGAAAATCTCGCTCAACTTCCGCCCACAAAGCCCGATTGTGAGGGTCAGTTTTCACAGCCTTTTTCAAATAAATTCTCGCCTTATCAACCTGCTTTTCCCCGATCAAATGCCGTCCCCAGCGCTGATAGGCGATCGCCTGCCACTGGCGCACCTCCCGATCTTCAGGAATCCGCTGCGCCAAACCCTCAATCAGGGCGATCGCCCGCGGGAACCTCTGATATTTCAGCAACTGCTGCAGCTGAAAATAAGCATCTTGCTTTAACTTTTCTTCCGCCGCCGACAAATCCTGCTTCTGGGGAGTCGGTTGCTGTTTCCGAGTCACCTTAACTGCCTGCGGTTGAGCTTTCATTTGCGAAGCCTGCCCTGTCGCAGCAGGCGGCTGACTTGAACTAGCAGCTTTCGACTCCGCAACATCGGCGACGGCAATATTCACCAAGAACTTATAAGCCTCAGTAATAGCAATAAACTTATTCTTAGCCTGTTCGTTTCCCGGATTCACATCCGGGTGATACTGTCTGGCTAACTTTCGATAAGAACTCTTAACTTCCGATAAACTCGCACCAGACCTGAGTCCTAACTGTCGGTAATAATCTGCAATATCCATCTAGCATGAATGAGCGTTAATAATACCAGTGAACTACCCACGCTAAATCGAAGCGATCATAGTGTGGGCTTCTGTACTCACAGGCGAATGCCTCAGAACAGACTTGCGTCCGAGCCTTGGTCTTACTTCCCCTCCTACAGCAGAAACGGCTGTTCCATCCGTTTGTAGCATTCTGATACCTTCTGCCCTAATGTTTGTTGCTGCATTACCATCACGATCGTGTCGAGTACCGCAGTGAGGACAAGTCCATTCCCTCATATTTAGCGGTAATTTATCAATTTGGCAATAACAATTAGAACAGAGTTTAGAACTGGGGAACCAACGGTCAATTTCAACCAACTTACCGCCTTTTTTCTCTAGCTTGTAAACTAGGAAATTAGTGAAAGTTCCCCAACCAACATCAGATATTGCTTTAGCTAAATTATGGTTGCGTACCATGCCTTTGACATTAAGATTTTCTACTACGACAACTTGGTTTTCATTGACGAGTTTTCTTGACAACTTATGTAGAAAATCTTGACGGGAGTTGGCAACCCGTTCGTACACCTTAGCTACTGTTTTTTTAGCTTTGCTTCTTGAATTACTTCCTTTTTGCTTTTTGGCTAGCTTTTGCTGCTTGTGCTTGAGATTTTTTTCGTGCTTAGCTAAATGTCGAGGATTGTCATACTTGGATATTTTGCAACCATCGCTGGTAATAGCAAAATGAGTCAACCCTAGGTCAATCCCAATTACTTTACCCTCGGTTGAAACCGCTGGATTCTCACCCTCGGATTCTGTTACTATTGATGCAAAGTATTTACCAGAAGGGTCTCTGCTTATTGTTACGGTCTTGATTGTTCCTTCTATACTTCTGTGCAATTTAGCCTGAATCTTGCCTACCTTGCCTGGAAGCTGAACAATCCCTTCTAGGACTTTGACATTTTGAGGGTATTGGATCGATTGCTTGCGATGTTTTGACTTGTAACGCGGAAATCTAGCACTCCCGGCAAAGAAATTCTTATAGGCAGTGGTTAGGTTAAGCGTCGTTGCCTGCAAAACTTGGCTGTAGCATTCGGACAGCCAGAGTGTTTCTGTTTCTTTTTTGAGCTTAGGTAGTAAGGCATTAAGTGCTGACTGACCAAGGCTTTTGCCAGTTTCTTTGTAAGTCTCAATTGACTTGCAAAGAGCATAATTCCACCACCAGCGGGCGCAGCCAAAGTGCTGAGATAGCAATATTTGCTGCTCTTGTGTTGGATAAAGTCGAATTTTGACAGCTTTGTGCAACATCTTAATACCTCCTTACTGCATTATACAGATGGCAATAAAACTGTCAAGAAGATTTGGAGATTTCCGTATCTACAATCTAAGAGCCTTTCATCCCGCCAAACCGGGTACATCTATGCCGGGGGAATTCCCGGCGAGGAGTTAAATATGGCAGAATCCTTAAATGTAAAGATTCTGCCAAAATTTACTGCCAACTAGCTCGTAATGCGAGGTTTCCCCGCACTACTGAATCGAAAAAACAACTTACGGACGATCTTCGACTACTCTGTCAATCAAGCCGTATTCCTTGGCTTCCTCAGCGGACATAAAATAGTCGCGATCCATGTCTTTCTCGATTTTCTCGATCGGCTTCCCGGTATTTTTAGCATAAATACCGTTGAGTTGATGGCGCAAGCGCAGAATCTCCTTCGCCTCAATCTGAATATCCGTTGCTTGTCCCCGCGCGCCCCCAGAAGGTTGGTGAATCATAATCCGCGAGTGAGGCAAAGCCAACCGTTTCCCCTTCGTACCCGCAGCCAGCAGGAAAGAACCCATCGAAGCAGCCAAGCCCACACAAATCGTCACCACGTCCGATTTAATGTGCTGCATGGTATCAAAAATAGCCATGCCTGCCGACACCATCCCGCCCGGGGAATTGATGTACAAAATGATATCCTTACCCGAATCTTCCGAATCCAGATACAGCATCACGGCGATGATTTGATTGGCAATTTCATCGTCAATATCTTTACCTAAGAAAATAATCCGTTCCCGGTAAAGGCGATCGTAGATATTAATCCACTGAGTATCATAACCACCAGGCATTTTGTAGGGGACTTTTGGCACACCTATAGGCATAATTCGGAACTCCGTTTAGTTTGTAATTGGTAATTGGGAATTGGGCATTGGCCAAACAGGGCATTGGCCAAACAGGGCATCGGCCAAACAGGGCATCGGCCAAACAGGGCATCGGCCAAACAGGGCATTGGGAATCGGTAATTGTTGGGAATCGGTAATTGGGAATTGTTAGTCATAAAAAGACTATTGAATAACTAATCGGCTCTCCTGATTTTGTGGTGATAAGCAAACCGCATATCCTTACTCCGAGGGCATCATAGAATCACAAACAGTTGTGCTTGATACCGTATACACCATAAACCCAGGAGAGCCAACTAATCAGGGTAGAAACTACTAGCCATTAACCCTTAATTATTACTCATGCCCGATGCCCGATGCCCGATGCCCGATGCCCCATTCCCGATGCCCTATTCCCAGTTAGATGACTCCAGCCGGCAGCGGTTTCGCCAATTCTTCCGAACTTTCAAGAACGCGATCGATCAAACCGTATTCTTTAGCTTCCTGGGGCGTCATGTACAGCAACCGATCCATATCTTTAGTAATCTTTTCGATCGGTTGGCCTGTACAGCTTGCAAAAATCTCAAGCATCGTCGCCTTATTTGCCAGCACTTCCTTCGCCCGAATTTGAATGTCGCTTGCTTGACCCCGCGTGTAAGCCT
The DNA here is from genome assembly GCA_038260455.1 of Chroococcales cyanobacterium. Taxonomy (GTDB): domain Bacteria; phylum Cyanobacteriota; class Cyanobacteriia; order Cyanobacteriales; family Microcoleaceae; genus Microcoleus. Next base: position 4,798 of record JBBSNU010000183.1, read on the forward strand.
TGGGTTGGTGCAACACGATCGAAGCGTGCGGCAAACTAGCCCGAAAGCCCTTTGTACCCGCCGCTAGCAGCATCGCAGCCATGCCCATTGCCGAACCGAGACAAATCGTGTGCACGGGCGGCTTAATGTACCGAATCGTGTCGCAAATAGCGAAGGCTTCCGTTTCAAAGCCGACGGGTTCCCCGCTGTAACCAGAAGTGCCTGTTGAGTTGATATAGATTTTGATCGGCTTATCCGGGTCTTCGTACTGCAAGAACAACAGTTCAGCAATAATCAGTTCTGTTACCGCAGGCACCAGAGGCATACCGAGATAAACGATCCGCTCCTTCAGCAACAGGGATGGCAAATCGGGAGGCGGCGTCCGAGAGTTGCCTTCCCCGTAGTATTGCGATTGCATAGCTTTAATTGGTGTGTTCATAAACCGAAATGTTGCCTGAACTGATGGAGCTATTCTTAAAGAAATAGTAACGCAATCTTTAGGTATCCCGCATGAAAGTTAGTTTGCTCCCGCTCTTAAACGACCCCAACCTTGACGCGACCGCGCCCTCAACCCAGCGCCAGCTAGCGATTTCAGTATCTGCGACGGCAAGCGCGATCGACTCCAGCGTACCCTTAAACCTGTGCCTGATTCTCGACCACAGCGGCTCGATGGGCGGACGGCCCTTGGAAACCGTCAAACAAGCCGCCGGACGGTTGCTGGACAGGTTGAAGCCCGGGGATCGCTTTTGCGCGGTGGCTTTCGATCACAAAGCCAAAGTCCTCGTCCCCAACCAAATTGTGGAAGACTCCGCTAGCATTAAACGCCAAATTGAGAGATTGCGACCGGCCGGCGGTACAGCAATTGATGAGGGCATTAAGTTAGGTATTGAAGAGTTGGGGAAAGGCAAAAAAGAAGCTATATCTCAGGCATTTCTACTTACTGACGGCGAAAACGAACACGGCGACGACAGCCGCTGTTTGAAGTTGGCGAAACTCGCCGCCGAGTACAACATGACTTTAAATTCTCTGGGCTTTGGCGATAACTGGAATCAGGATATTTTGGAAAAGATTGCTGATGCTGGCGGCGGTGCTCTGGCTCACATTCAGCGGCCAGAAGATGCGGTTGATGAGTTTGGCAAATTATTTACTCGCATCCAAGGTGTAGGTTTGACTAATGCTTATTTGCTATTTTCGCTAATGCCAAAAGTGCGGTTAGCCGAACTTAAACCGATCGCCCAAGTTGCCCCAGATACGATCGAATTACCGGTACAACAAGAGGGCGATCGCTTTATGGTGCGCCTGGGAGATTTAATGAAGGATGTAGAGCGAGTAGTTTTGGCTAATATTTATATTGGACAGTTACCAGAAGGCACGCAGGCGATCGGGCAATTGCAAATTCGTTACGACGATCCGACTGTCGGTGAAGGTTTGCTTTCCGATCCTGTTGCACTTTATGCTAATGTCCTAAAAGTTTATCAGCCGGCGCTTAACCCGATGGTGCAGCAGCATATTTTAGCTTTGGCTAAGTACCGCCAAACTCAACTCGCCGAAACTAGATTACAACAGGGCGATCGCGCGGGTGCCGCCACTATGCTACAAACTGCAGCTAAAACTGCTCTGCAAATGGGTGATAAAAGTGCCGCAACTGTGCTACAAACCTCTGCTACTCGCTTGCAGTCTGGTGAAGAATTGAGTGAGGCCGATCGCAAGAAAACCCGGATTGCTTCTAAAACTATATTGAAGTAATAAGGTGATTTCCAATGCCAAATCCGGCGATTGGAAATCGCGACTACAGAAACAAAGTCCGCCTTCGCGGACTAAGAATATGAAAACCCGCCAACGCGGGTTTTCTTTTTGCGTTCTTTTGCACTCACAGGTTTAAATTTGTGGATGCTTTAGATGCTCGATCGTCTATAATTTTTGTATTACCTATTAAGAGTGTTTGTATGAGCCAGACAATATCTGATAAACTACGCTTTACTACCGCTGATTTGGAACTATTGCCTGATAATGGCGATCGTTACGAACTTATTGATGGAGAGTTATTTGTGACTAGATCACCGCATTGGGGTCATCAACGGGCTTGTGGCAGATTTTTCTCTGTGCTCGATACTTGGTCGATGTCTGCTGGTTTAGGACAAACTGCCATCAATCCAGGGCTGATTTTCACAGATGCCGATAACGTCATTCCTGATGTAGTTTGGGCCAGCAATGAACGCTTGGCCCTCTTGCTAGACGAAGCCGGTCATTTAACCGCCGCCCCCGAGTTGGTTGTTGAAGTATTATCTGCTGGTACAGACAATGAAAGACGAGATAGAGATTTGAAACTCAGACTCTATTCAGTGCGGGGAGTACAGGAATACTGGATCGTGAATTGGCGGCTGCAACAAATTGAGGTTTATCGCAGGGAACAAGCAAGTTTAAGGCTTGTTGCTACACTGTTGAGGAATGATGAATTGACATCGCCTTTGTTACCCGGTTTTAGTTGTTCTGTCGCTCAGATTTTTGCTTAGATTTATGAAACTCTTTTACAGGGCGATCGCCCTTTCGGGATTTATTATCGTTTGCGGCGGCATATCCCCTGCTATGCGAGCAGAGTCAGCGCCAATACTAATTGTTCAAAATCCGGCTGAAGAGTTATTTAACAGCGGTTTAGCCAAATCAGAGGCTGGAGACATCCCAGGGGCGATCGCAGATTACACCGCAGCCATTCGCCTCAATCCCAACTACGCCCAAGCCTACAACAAACGCGGCATCATTCACGGCCGCAACCTCAAAGACTATCCAGCAGCCAAAGCTGACTTCGATCGCGCAATTGCAATTAACCCCAACTACGGCGACGCTTACTACAACCGCGCTAAAGTCCGCTATTTCTTAAAAGACAAACCGGGCGCAATTACCGACTATCAAAAAGCCGCAGAAATTTATCAAAAAGATGGCAAAACAGAAGATTATCAAGATGCCATGAAACACCTGCAAAGGCTGCAAAAATAAGTGCGTGTCAAAACATGGTACAATATCACCACAGGTTTAAAAATTCCCATTATGACATTAAGTAAAAGCTACAAATACGTCTCCCCAGAAGACTATTTAGAGGGAGAAAAAATTAGCCCGATCAAACACGAATACCAACAAGGAGAAATCTACGCAATGGCGGGAGCAAGCGATGCACATGAGATAATTGCTGGCAACTTATTTGCGCTACTGAGAAACCACATTAGGGGTACAGGATGTCGCATTTACATAGGAAATATGAAAGCCAGAATTGAGGAGGCAGATGTATTTTACTATCCCGACATCATGGTGACTTGCGATGCAAGAGATAGAAGCCTTCAATACTTCAAACGCTACCCGCGCTTAATCGTAGAAGTTTTATCTCCCACAACAGCAGCATTCGATCGCGGAAATAAATTTGCTGACTACCGCACCATCGAAACTTTACAAGAATACGTAGTTATCAATCAAGAAAGCATCGGCGTAGAATGTTATCGCCGCAACTCAGAGGGCCGCTGGGAACTTTATCCTTACGGTGTTGGCGCAGAAGTTCGCTTGGATAGCGCAGATTTTGAAGGCGCGATCGCACAAATTTATGAAGATGTTTTAGAAATCGGTTAAAATAGTTGATCGCACAAACAAACATCAAAAAATCATCAGCGTTCATCAGCATTCATCAGCGGTTGAACACTCCAAATTAAGGCGTTGCTGAATCAGAGTATGATACGGGCAAAAATACGAGAGGGGAGCCGAAAATGATTTCTGGGATTTTGATGGGTAATTGGAACATCTCCAAATTTTAGATAATGAATTAGTAATTTAATTGAATACCCTAGCAT
>JBBSNU010000184.1:0-8587 GCA_038260455.1 Chroococcales cyanobacterium
CGCCCTTACGTTGCCTTTTGGTATCAAGCGCCGGGACAGCAGTGCAAAAACTGTCGAAAATACCATCCACAGGAATATCTGTAAATTAACATAGGGTAAAACTAGAGAGCATCCAGCTACAGCGAAGGCGCTCAGCCCCATCATAAAAGCAACAAAAGCAGTCGGGAGAAATAACTCTGCCAAACAGAGCAAAGTCCCAGCTAGCAGCCAAAGAAGCGTGGGAGTCAAGATCATAAAAGAATTGGTGATACTATGAAATATCTTAGAGTGGAAATTTGAGATTTTAAAAGTGCCAACAACAGACTATGCAAGGGTTTGCGACTTGCTTGCCCGATCGCGATCGCGGTATCGGGTTGAGGCTGCTCCGACCCCCATCAGGGTTCGATCGTACTCAAAGTTAAAGTTTTAGTAACTTAGATTACAATTCTAGCCGGTCTCCATTGGCAGCAACTAAAATTTCTAGGGCCCCAAAGGCAGTTAAAAAATTGATAGGGGCTAAAATCAGTTTATTCTTAAGCTCGTGAATTGGAGCTGGAGAATCAAATATCTTCAGAATGTTTTTACACAAACTATTTCAATATGATTAGTAGTTTCTCAGAACCCATTTATTGCCCGAATCTGAGCTGTCCCGAGCCCCGCAATACCTTTGGCCGCCAGCACTGTGCAGCTTGCGAAACCAATTTAATTTATCGGTATTTGTGGGCGGTGGGCCCAGCAGCCGAGGAAGTGCCGGCGGGTAAGGTAATAGCCGAGCGATATTTTGTCATTGCACCCCAACTCTGGCTAGAAAGCCGTCCATCTATTCCTCCTAGCGTCCCCGAACAACTGCCGGTGCACATCATGCCTTACCTGCATTTGTATCCCCAACGGCTGCACACGCCGGAAGTATACGGTTTTTGTTCCCTGGGGGAAGAACCCGAAGCGACAGAGGTGCTGTTGTTGGAAAATGTGCCAGTTAATAATTTCGGTAGCCTGCATCCTTCTATTTTAGAAGCTTGGGCTCATACCGGTGCGGCGCGCCAAGTTTACTGGCTGTGGCAAATGCTTCAACTGTGGACACCGCTTTCGGAACAAGGAGTCGCTGCGAGTTTGCTGGTACCGGAAAATGTGCGGGTGGAAGGTTGGCGGGTACGCCTGCTGCAACTGCACCCGGGGAATTTTGTACCGACGGTTAAAGATTTGGGAGATGTTTGGTCTGGTTTGGTGGAATCTGCCGCGCCAGAGGTGCAGTCGAGACTCGGAGAGATTTGTCTGTTTATGCGCCGCAGTAGCATGAATTTAGAGGCGATCGCCCTAGAACTCAACGATTTATTATTAGAACAAGCTGCTAAATTGCCCCTGCACTTAGAAGTAGTCGGCATGACTGATACCGGGCCGCAGCGCTCCAAAAATGAAGACAGTTGCTATCCGGTTGCTACGGATTTACAATTTAGCAAAAATTCAGACGGCGACAAACTAATTCCTTACTTGACAATGGTTTGCGATGGGGTTGGTGGCCACGAAGGAGGAGAAGTTGCCAGTCAATTAGCCGTGCAGTCCCTGAAAGCTTTAATCCAAAATTTGCTCGCAGAAATCGCTGAACAAGAAGAGTTGATGACACCAGAAATGGTAATTAAACAACTCGAAGAAATAGTCCGAGTTGTGAACAATGTGATTTCCAATCAAAATAACGAGCAAGGAAAAGAGTTGCGGCAGCGGATGGGGACGACTTTGGTGATGGCCCTCCAGTTGCCTCAAAAAATTAAAGTTTCCGATGATTTGCCGTCGAATAACAGTCACGAACTTTATTTAGTTAATGTTGGAGACAGCCGCGCTTATTGGATTGGCAAAAATTACTGTCAGCGGCTGACTGTGGACGATGACGTAGCGTCAAGGGAAGTCAAGTTAGGAAACAGTTTATACTGGGAGACTCAATTGCGATCGGATGCAGGAGCCCTGACTCAAGCCTTGGGCACGCGAGACGGCGATTTCCTGCGCCCGACGATTCAGCGATTTATTGTTGAAGATGAAGGCATACTGCTGCTGTGTTCCGACGGTTTGGCCGACAACGACTGGGTAGAGCAATCTTGGGAGAATTACGGCCCTCCGGTGCTAGAGGGCAAAATGTCTTTGGAAGCTGCAGTTCAGTCTTGGATTAACCTCGCTAACGAGAAAAACGGTTACGATAACACCTCTGTCGTGGCGACTTACTGTCGGATGTCGCCGGAGAAATTGGTACTGTTTCCTCCCGCATCAGCGCCAGCCTCAACAGCAGTATCAGCAGCAGTGTCCGCCTCGTCGGTGTCGCTGCCGATGTCAGGGTCAGCATCTCTCCAGAAGACGGGGAGGATTCCAGAATCTCAGCTTTCAGAATCGTCCAAACAGTTGCTGTATCCCGAAACAGCCCCCGCCCCGGAACCAGTTCAAAAACAGCAGCCCAAACGTTGGTTGCCGCTGCTGGGGCTGTTGGGGCTGATGTTAGCCTTCGCTGGTTTAGGTTTGTGGGTACGCAGCCTCCAAAGCCCTCAGTCAGAGCCCGAACCACTTCCGCCACCGCCGGAAACTTCCGCCCCTAGTCCTGCAGATATTCCCTCGCCCGGTGCACAGAGTCCCTCGCCCTCGCCAGAATCAACTCCCGGAGAAATTCCCGCGCCGGAAGCGGAAACTCCCGCGCCATCACCGCAATAAAGGAGATTTTATTGAGCGGGACGTTTCACAGAATGCAGATACTTTCCGGCGGCACGGCAACTCGAACTCGATCGCCTATTTGGTGCCGCTGTAAGTCATCTCGGTGCAAGTTTTGTCGGCGAAGGGCGATCGAGCTTTTAGCAGTCAAGCGCACCTTATAGCGCGTATCAGTGCCAATATAAATCGCCTCTTCTACTGTTCCCGGCCAGCTATTTTCCGCATCATAATTAGCCGGATAAATAGCAGCTTTTTCCGGCCGCAACACCAAGGTAACAGTTTTCCCAGTCGGCAAATCTTCTGCTGTCGTAACTAACACGGGCAACTCTTGGTCAACCAACACGACGACTTGACCCTGTTGCCTTTCTACTACTCGCCCGGTCAAAAAATTGCTGTCGCCAATAAAATCAGCAACAAACCGCGTTTTCGGATATTCATAAATATCAACAGGTGTCCCGACTTGTTGCAGTTTTCCTCCTTCCATCACTGCAATTCTATCCGACATGGTGAGCGCTTCTTCTTGGTCGTGAGTTACATAAATAAATGTAATTCCCAATTGTCGCTGCATTTTTTTTAATTCTAATTGCATCTCTTTACGCAATTTTAAATCCAGCGCTCCCAGGGGTTCATCTAACAGTAAAACAGAAGGCTCTTTAACCAACGCCCTCGCCAGCGCTACTCGCTGCTGCTGTCCCCCTGACAGTTGCCGGGGATAGCGTTTTTCTACATCTGTCAACTGTACTAATGCTAAAGCTGCCGCCACGCGATCGCGAATTTTTGGCTGAGGCAAATTCTCCATTTCCAACCCAAATGCAGCATTTTGTGCTACAGTCATGTGCGGAAATAAAGCATAATTTTGAAACACTGTATTCACAGGGCGGTGAAATGGCGGGCGATTTTGCATCGGTTGGCCGTGAATGTAAATTTCGCCTGCTGTAGGAATTTCAAAACCTGCGATCGTTCGCAAAGTTGTAGTTTTGCCGCAGCCGGAAGGGCCGAGCAAAGAAAAAAATTCGCGATCGAAAATTTGCAGGTTGATGTTGTCTACAGCTAAGAAATCTTGACTGCGGATACTTTTAAATACTTTGGAAATGTTGACAAGTTCGACTGCGTGCATTGCGATCTATCCTGGTAGGGTGTAATCCGCACTAACTAATCTTTTATGGTGCGGATTTCGCACCGATTGACCGACGTTTCAATTTAAATTTATTGTAGGGTTCCGAGCGGGCTGAATGTAATACCATTTTTCTAAAGATATGCTATAGATGAAGTCTTAGCCCCCCCGAACTCGCGGGGGGGTTGGGGGGGTAATATCTAGCGCTACTTTATGAAATTGGTATAACGCTTTAAATTCCCTAGTTTGTAGGGTATGCCCTGCCGCCAGCACCGATTGACTTTGACTGCCATCGCACGGAAGATTAGCCCGTGAAGAGGCGGCACACGCTACTTTCCAGCTCCTGCTTTAACTTCCGTCCAAGCTCGATCGTACAATGCAGTTGCTTTCCCGACATCCTGCAAAAACTTCATTTTAGCAAGCACCTCAGCCGACGGGTAAATTTGAGGATTTTTCAAATCTTTAGGATCGATTAAACCTCGATCGAGGGCTGCTTTATTCGGCGAACCAAAATGGGTAAAATTAGAAATCTTTGCACCTATCTCGGGTTGCAAAGTGAAGTTGATAAATTTCTCGGCTAACTCTTTGTTGGCTGCACCTTTGGGAATTGCCATATTGTCAGAAAACACAATGGTTCCTTCTTTGGGAATAACGTAGCGGAGATTTGGGTTCTCTTTCATCACCTGAAAAATATCGCCGCTCCATTCCATTGTCAGGTTAACTTCTCCTTGATCTAGCAGAGTTTGACCAGTGTCTGGGACAAAAGCGGCAATGATATTTTTATTTTTAATCAGCAAATCGCGGGCTTTGTTGATTTCTTCGGGATTTGTTGTATTTGGATCAAGTCCTAAATACATTAAAACTCCTGCAAAAGTGTATCTGGCATCATCTTGCCATGCGACTTTTCCGGTATATTTCGGATCGAACATTGCCGCCCAACTGTTGATATCGCCCTTAGTGGCTTTCAAGTTGTAGCCAATTCCCATTGTTCCCCACTGGTAGGGTAGAGAATACTTATTTTCTGGATCGAAAGATTGATTGATAAACTTAGCATCAAGGTGGATTTTGTTGGGGATGTTCTGGAAATTTAACGGCTCAATCATATTCTCCGCTGCCATGATTTTTACCATGTAATCGGCGGGAAATATTAAGTCATAACCGGGGTTTCCCTGTTTTAGTTTGGCGTATAGTGCGTCGCTGTTCTCGAAAGTGTCGTATTGAATTTTAACATTGTTCTCTTTCTCGAATTGGGCGATCGCTTCTGGGGCGATATAACTTGCATAATTGTAAATGCTGAGGACTTGCTGTTGGTTGCCACCTGTGGGGCTACAGCCGTAAGCTACCGTTGCACTCATCACAAACAAAAGTAGGAAAGTCAGCAGGCGTTTCATAGGTTTGGTTAGTTATATCGAACAATAATTATGACACAAAAAACATTTTATTTAACTTTTTTGAATTTTTAGCGATGATACAACCAGCAACAAGGAAGCCAGCAACATCAAAGTTGAAATAGCATTAATCGCTGGCGTGACTGCAAATTTTATCATGCCGTAAACAAATAGCGGCAGCGTCATGGAACCGACGCCGGTGGTGAAGAATGTCACGACAAAATCATCTAGCGATAAAGTAAAAGCTAGCAGTGCCGCGCTAAAAATAGCGGGCCAAATCAGCGGAAAAGTGATGCGCCAAAAAGTCCGCCATTCGTTAGCGCCCAAGTCAAAAGCTGCTTGTTCTAATTGAGGATCGAGTTCCGCCAAACGTGCCCTGACGGTAATCGTCACAAACGAAATATTAAAGACAACGTGACCGATAATTACTGTAGGTAAGCCGAGATTGAGGCGAATTCCGGTGAGATTTTCTACGATCCGAAATGCGAGGGTAAAGAAAACTAGCAGCGAAATGCCGATCGTAATTTCGGGCATAATAATCGGCAAAAACAGTAAAACTTCTACTGCTTTGCGTCCCGGAAAATGGAAGCGTTCGAGAGCTAGCGCGAGCATTGTACCGAAAATTGTCGCTAACACAGTCGAAATAGCTGCAATTAGCAAGCTGTTGTTGAGTGCGGGCAATATTCCGCTGCTGCTGCTAGAAATCGTCGCACCTGTATTGCTAAATAAACTGCGATACCAGTCGAGGGTAAAACCGCGCCAGACGGCATTGAATCTGGAGGTGTTGAAGGAGTAAATAATTAAGATGAGAATTGGCAAATAAAGAAAGGCAAATGCTAGTGCAGCTTGCACCCACAGCCATTTTTTTCCAGTCGCCCGCACGAGCAAATCTAGTTTTGTTTTAGTCATTAGTCATTGGGCATTGGGCATTGGGCATTGGGCATTGGGCATTGGGCATTACTCATTAGTCATTGGGCATTGGGCATCTTGCCCTGAGCGAAGTCGAAGGGTAGTCATCAGTCATTTTATCTTAAATGTACGGTGCGCGATGCACACCATTTATGAACTTTCATCAGAGACGCGGAAGTAAACCAAAACTGGAATCAATATGATTACTGTTAACAACATAGAAAGGGCGGAACCAAAAGGCCAATCGCGGGCTTTCATAAACTGATTTTGAATCAAGTTTCCTACCATAACTGTTTTAGAGCCGCCCAATATATCTGGAGTAATAAAAGCGCCAACTGTGGGAACAAAAACTAAAATGGAACCTGCAACAATTCCGCGAGTTGTCAATGGTAAAAATACGCGCCAGAATGTTCTGATATCATTTGCTCCTAAATCTTGAGCTGCTTCTACTAATGAAAAATTGAAGCGTTCTATGCTAGAATATAAAGGTAGAACCATGAAAGGTAAATAGCCGTAAATCAGACCGATCGCCACAGCGAAAGGCGTAAACAGCAAGTTTAACGGTTCGGTAATAATTTGCAGGCTTTGCAGGGCGGTGTTAACTACTCCTTCGCTGCGTAGCAGAATTATCCAGGCGTATGTCCTCACCAAAAAGTTAGTCCAAAATGGAATAATTACCAGCAAAAGCAAGGCATTTCGCCAGCGGGGAGGGCGGGTGGCGATGAAAAATGCTAGGGGATAGCCAACTAAAAGGCAAGCAACGGTTGTTAAAAAAGCTAAAAAGAGCGATCGCCCAATTACTCCTAAAAAAAGTCCGCTGAACAAACGCTGGTAATTGTTGAGAGTAAATATCGCAGTAACGCCGCCGTAAGTACCGCGTTCTAAGAAACTGTACAAAAGTACAATTAGGACTGGCAGAATGAAGAAAATTATCAGCCATGCGGTGGCGGGAAATAATAGAAGTAACAGGCTATACAATTTTCGATGTTCGATGTTCGATTTGCGATCGGGAAGGATCGATTTCATAAGAGTTTCTGGCTACCCGTGCGTATAGGACTAATAATGCCACACATTTTATATCAAATCCGCAGGTCAAGCCGCACCATTTATCTAGGGCGCAGAATTCGGGCTTTTAGCTTCGGGCGAGGGTAACTGGCGGTTTAAGTCAACATTCAAGTTTTCGCGGCGGAATTGGAAGCGGAAGACGACTTTGCGATCGCCCGCTGCATTTTCAGTCGGATTCGCATCTAATTCTCCCCGCCCGGAAACTAATACTTTCTGCTGCAATTGGGCTTTTTTAGGAAAATTTACCTCATCGGAAAACATATAATTAGAAACAGCTAAAGCCCTTCGCAAACTCAGTTCCAGATTTTTCGGTTCTGCACCGGCTGAACTGGTATGTCCTTCAATGACAACGCGAGCAATTTGTTTTTCAAACTGTTGGTTAGCAAAAAGCACTTGGCTGTAAATGGGAATGAAGGCTTGCAAAAACTTTTTTCCTTCGGGTTTGAGGACGGAACTGTTATTATCAAACAAAATACGATCGCGAATACTGACATCTCCGGTTCCGGGGTCAACTGTAAAAACGTCTTTGTTTCCAATTTTACCCTCTAAAGCATTGACAATAATCTGCGGCAGTCCTTGAAATGCGTTTTGATATTGCTGCAATTCCTGTCGCAGTTTTTCCGCCTGAAGGATTTTTTCATCCAGCAGTTTCACTTTTTCGCTGAGTTGAACTTGGACAGTGATGAACAAGAGGGCGAACAACATCAGCAAGCCGGACATTAAATCGCCGATGGATAGCAGGACGCTGGAATCTTCCTCTTCTTCTATTTCCGGTGAATTGTCTAAATCGGATAAATTTCTCATTGATGTTGCTAGCTGTAATTTTTGACCGTGATATCTGACATATAATTATTGATGTGGAATCTTTGATGTATTCTGCTATTTTACATTACACTCTCGAAGAAAACAACAAGAAAATATTATGTTCTACAGTCAGTTTAGTATCGACAAGGTGAAGCGAGATTTTCACCTGACGATAGTTGAGGGAAACCGATTTTTTCCTGACTCTGTTGAGCCGATCGCCCCTAGTTCTAAGTTATTAGCGATTTTAGAAGATGTACCTTGGGCGATCGCTGTAGACACCGAAAAAGCTCGCTCAGAAGTCATTATTAATCCTGTCCTGCTGGAAGTGCGGCGCATTCTCAACCGTCAAATTAGTGTGTTTTCTGGCGAAGAATTTAATGTCGATCCGAGTGTTGGACTTAACGGAGTTTGTGATTTCCTAATTAGCCGTTCTCCCGAACAGCTTACGGTGGAAGCGCCAGCAATTGTTGTAGTTGAAGCAAAAAAATCTGACTTGAAATCGGGGCTGGGACAGTGCATTGCAGAAATGCTGGCTGTAGAACAATTTAATCGGGCAAAAGAGCAACCGCTTGGGGCTGTCTACGGTTGCGTTACCAGCGGCACGCAATGGCGGTTTTTGAAGTTGGAGGGACAAATAGTAACG
>JBBSNU010000185.1:0-8546 GCA_038260455.1 Chroococcales cyanobacterium
AGAACCTTAACTTGTATTAGTTGTGGGACTGAACATGACAGAGACGAGAACGCCGCTAAGAATATAGAAAAAGTCGGGATGGGGAATCGCCACGACTCTAAACGGGCAGGGAGGGCAGGTAAGACTACTTCGGTAGCACAGTCCTGTGAACTGTCAAGAATCAACGCTCCTTTAGGACGGTGAGTATTTCAACAAGCGGTCTCTAAAAAAGCTTGATAATAATAACGGTCAGTCGATTTTCGCATTGAAGATTTACTTTCAGCATTTAATCTAGGAAGAGGTATATTTTCCTACAGACAATGACCCGCCCGCAAGCTGCACAAACACAGAAAACAGGCTCATATACAGTTAAGCTGACTGTGATTGATAGGTTCTATTTGCAGCGCGAGCCAGCTCAAACACTATTTAAAAATAAAGGCTTGTTTGTCATGATCGATCGCCAGGGAAATCAAGACGTTACTCAGATCGATCGATCGCCAGTCTTGCACTTTGCATCTAGCACAAATCAAAGAACCAGTATCAGTCCAAAAATTTCTGGATCGTCTTATGCAGTATCCGGTCGATCCTGCCCTTAATGGGCCGCAATTTTACCAAATTCTCACTACCAGCATCGATCGAGAAATCCTCCTGCAAATAGCAAATACTTTGGGGGCTGCATGGGGGGCAGATTTCTGTTTGGTTGCTGCTGTAGCTGACCAGAAAGTAATAAATCCCAATGCTTGCTGGCAAAATAAGAGCGATCGCCCAAATCCTGCCCCTGTCGCAGCGGATTCAACTCAAACAGCGGAACAGTCTCAAACCACAAAATTAGAATCGCCCAACATATCACTCGACCATCCACTCCTGGCCAAAGTCCTAGCAGACGGCGAAATAGTCGCGATATCAGACTATCTTGATACTGCAGCAGCTTCATCGCCCAATTCCCCCGCGACACCGCTGTCTTGGAGGGCTATTTTGGCTGGGCCCGCACGATTTGGAGGAGCTGTAAATGGGATGATAGTTGTTGGTAAGTCGCAACCTCACGAGTGGTCGGCCGCCGACAGAAAGCGCCTAGAAGCATCATCAGATGCGATCGGCATCGCGATTTCTCACATTCAAAAAAATCAAGAAATTGCCAGTTTAAAACAACAGTTACAGCAACAAGCTAAATACAAAACTCTTCTCAAGTCTGTTGCTGCAGCGATTGAGACGAGTTCAGAAGTCGATCGAATTTTGCAGCGAGTTCTTGAACATACCGTCGATACCCTGCAAGTAGATAGAGGTCAAATCCTGCTGTTGAAATATACAGACACCCTCTTAGAAACTTCTTCCCTCACTCAAACGCCCAAAGCAAAAGTCGAATTAGTTTGCGAATCCGCGCTTAAAAGAAATGCCAATAAACAAACAATAACATCAAATAATCCCCAGAAAAAAAGTGCGTGTGGTAAAACAAAAAATACAGAAAAAATAGCTAATTCAAAATCCCAAATCTCCAACTCAAAATCAAAGAACTCTCCCGCTTTTTGGCTGTCGGAATCTAATTTGTGCGATCGAGCATTCCACACCGCACCCAAACCCCTCGCCGTCGCTGACAGCGAATTAATCGGCAACGAACCAGAGAAACTCGCAGAAATCTTGAAACTCCAAGACATTCGCGCCTGGGTGTTCGTTCCCCTCACCGACACCAACAAAGAGCAAACAGTCTTGGGATTCTTGGTGTTACAGCACTCCGAGCCCCGCCCTTGGAGTCCTGAAGAATTGGAAGTTCTCGAATCAGTGTGCTCCCGAATCAGCAAGGCGATGATCCAAAATCAGACACTCAAGCAAGCGCAAACCCTAGTCGAAGATAGAACCGCTCAGTTGCAGCAAAGTCTCGACGTGCAGGAAAAACTGTACGCAAAATCTGCCAATCAACTAGAGCAACTGCACAAATTGAAACTGATGAAAGACGAGTTTATCAGCACAATGAGTCACGAGTTGCGAACCCCTCTAACCATCATGAAGCTGGCGATTCTGATGCTCAAACAAGCAGAACAACCCTTAGCAAGTCGGGCTAAGTATCTCGACATTCTAGAGCAGCAGTGTTCTAAGCAAACCGCTCTGGTTAACGATTTGCTGGCCCTCAAGCAGTTTGAACTGCAGCAAGTCCCAATTTCTCTGATTAAAATCGATCTCAAGCGTTTAATTAAAGATTTAGCTGGGGATTTTGAGAAAAATTGGGCACAGAAGGGATTGACTCTGAAGGTAAATTTGCCGAAGTCTTCCCCGTCGCTGCAAACCGACCCGGACAGTTTGAAGCGGGTGCTGCTGGAACTGCTGACGAATGCTGGCAAATACTCGGCGGCTGGAAGTGCGGTGACTTTGGAGGCATCTGAGGCTGGTGACTGCATTGTCTTGAGCCTCTCTAATTTCGGGCGCGCTATTTCTGCTGCTGATTTACCGCACATCTTTGACAAATTCCGCCGCGGTACTGGCATTACTGACCAAGCGATCGCGGGTACGGGTTTGGGTCTGGCGCTGGTAAAGTGTTTAGTAGAGCACTTGAATGGTACGATCGAGGTGTCTAGCTCTCCTGCAGAAAGTTCTGAAGCTGGCGACTTGTGGCGCACATCTTTCACTCTGACTCTGCCAAAATCTCCAGCGGAACTCTCTCAACTAGAAGAATAGTTAGCTAAAAAAGCAACGCTTAATTGGCAACAAACAGACGAAGACTTAGGAATTAAAATTTAATAACTTAAGCGATTGCTCGTTACCAGGCTCTGCCTGGTAATGCAGATCCGGAGGCTTTGCCTCCTTTGATCTCGCAACTTACAGGAGAGAAGACTGTAGGAGGTGCTTAATTTATTAAGTTTTCGATCCTTACCTTTATTCGGAGATTGGGAAATCTCGCAAACCTAGCAAATCCTGCTTTTAAAATTGTTTGTCGGGTTTGGGAGCATCTCAGTTTTGATTTTGAGGGTGCCCTCCCCGCTCGCGATCGATCCAACCTGAGTTTATTACACAGTTTTGACCTGGAGCATCTGTGCAAGCATTTAATTATAGTGCGAGCGTCCCCGCTCGCCTGTAGAATACGCGAGCGGGGACGCTCGCACTATAATAAAAAAATGCTTTTTACAAAAATGAGATGCTCCCGTTTTGACCGCATAAACCGGGTTTGTCAAATGTTTCAAAAACCTGCAACGCGTCTTTTTGTACGTCGAAGCCGGTTTCTATGCTATAGAATATCCCCTAAAAATTGTCGCGCTGCATGGAACTAGATCCTGAATATTATGCTAACAAAAGCTGCACCAAAACTCCTGCGTTGGCAGCGTTCTAAATATTCGCCCCTGGCACGACAAATAGACGTTTTTGCTGCAACGGCAAAGTTGATGTTTTTTTTGTGGTGGGATGGACTGCTGCAAAATAATTCTCCTCAAACTAGAAGAATTCGCGCCCATTGGTTGGTCAATACTTTGCTGGATTTGGGCCCGACTTTTATTAAAATCGGCCAGTCTCTCTCGACGAGGGCGGATTTGCTGCCGCTGGAGTACGTGAAGGAACTCGAACAGTTGCAGGATCGGGTTCCTGAGTTTAGTTCCGAAGAGGCGATCGCCCTTGTAGAATCAGAATTAGGCAAAGATATTTATGCTTTGTACCGCGATTTTGACCCGTTTCCCATCGCTGCGGCGAGTCTGGGACAGGTGCACAAGGCGAGGCTGCACACCGGCGAAGATGTGATTGTCAAGGTGCAGCGTCCGGGTTTGGAAAGTTTATTCGATCTGGATGTGAAGGCTGTGCGCCAAGTGATGCGTTTTTGCGATCGCTATTTTCCGGGGACGCGCAAGTACGACTTGGAAGCTATTTACCACGAATTTTTTAAGATTTTATATCAAGAAATTGACTATGTGCAAGAAGGGAAAAATTCCGATCGCTTCAGCCATAATTTTCAAGACTATCCTCAGATTATTGTTCCTAAAGTCTACTGGCAATACACTACTAAAAAAATTCTGACTGTAGAATACGCTCCCGGCATTAAAGTAGACGATCGCATTAGTTTAGAGGCGATTGGAGTAGATATTGCCAAGCTCAATCAAATCGGAATTTCCTGTTACTTGAAGCAGTTGTTAATTGACGGCTTTTTTCAAGCTGATCCGCATCCGGGAAATTTAGCGGTGACAGAAGATGGTAGGTTGATTTTTTACGATTTTGGGATGATGGCTGAGGTGAAGTCTCTGGCTAAAGACCAAATGGTCAATACTTTTTTTGCGGTGCTCAGAAAAGATACTGACGAGGTACTCAATACTTTAATTACGATCGGCTTAGTTGAGCCGATGCCGGATATGATGCCGGTGCGGAGGCTGATTACTTTTCTGTTGGATAAGTTTATTGATAAGCCGATCGACTTTCAAGCTTTTAATGAAATTAAGAACGAACTTTATATCATGTTCGAGCAGCAACCGTTTCGCTTGCCATCAGAAATGATGTTTATTGTCAAGTCTCTGACGACTCTCGACGGCATTGCTAGAACTCTTGACCCTGACTACAATTTCCTAGCATCCGCTCAGCCTTTTGTCAAGAGTATTGCGGTGAGTAAAGGGCGGGGAAGGGCGATCGCAGAATTGGCAAAACAAGCGCGAACTTTTATCACGTACAAGTTACAACAGCCGAGCAAATCGCAAATTTTCCTCAAGCGTTTGGAGCGGCGGATTGAAGATGGCGAGCTACAAATTCGAGTGCGAAATATCGAGAGCGATCGCGCCCTCAAACGCATCAATCTAGCTCTGAAAACTCTGATTTTTGCCTGTATAACGGGTTTTGCTGTGATGTCTGGCGCGGTGCTGCTGGTGGGCGGATATCAAACGGGGGCGATCGCAGCTTTTGCTGTTGCGGGATGCGGCGGCTTATTTGCGCTGCGTTTTTTATTAAATTTGTTGGTGAAGGAAAAGCTCGATAAAATCGCTGAAAAATAAATATACTGGGGAATTGGTAATGGGGAATAGGGTTTCCGCTAGTCTCAAAATAATAATTTTTCGATGGAGCGTGCGATCGTCCTTTCCACATTGAAATAAAATTAAGTTATACCAATTTAATAAAGTAGCGCTAGATATTACCCCCCCCAACCCCCCCGCGAGTTCGGGGGGGCTCAGACTTCATCAGCACATCTTTAGAAAAATGGTATTAAGAGAAAAGGATTTGCACAATTAACCAAGAGCGGGGTAGAAGCCGATCGCCCAAAACAAAAATGATACCTAGCGTGTGGGTTCGGCTTTTTGCCTTTACCAGTTGCTAGATATCATTTCGATACCAGAGTTAGATTTTTAATACCCCCAGGGGAATTCGAATCCCCGTCGCATCCGTGAAAGGGATGTGTCCTAGGCCTCTAGACGATGGGGGCGCGTCTCGTTGCGTTTGCTTGTGTTCCGCACCTTTATTACCTTAACTAATTTTTTCCAATCTGTCAACTACTTTGCGAAACTTTTTTTTCTAGTCGTCGGAGAACTGCTCGCAGTAGGCTTTGAGGATGCTGGCGCAATTGCCGATCGCCCCCAAGTGAGCAATTTCAAAGCCGTGGGTGTTCTGCGTCGGGAAAGCCAAACAAGCGGCGCGGGCTACATGGCCGAACTTCATGGCGATCGAAGCATCGCTCCCAAAACCGCTAATTACCCCCAACTGAACCTCTACAGCGGCGCAGGAGGCGGCGGCGCGCAGTTGGGCATTCAATCCTTCATCGTAAACTCCGTAGCCGTCCTGAACCAGCAAAACCGGGTTTTCGCCATCGTCGATCGGGTATTCCGCAGCCAGAGGGCAAATTTCCAAAGCAATCAGCGCCTCCAGCGGCTGGCGCTGCGTGAAATACAAAGCCCCGATCGCCCCAACCTCCTCCTTCGCCGAAGCCACCAAATAAACATTCACCGCAGACTCTTGCAAACATTCCGCCAGAGCCAGCAAAATCGCCACAGAAGCCTTGTTGTCGAGGGTGTAGCTCGCGATCCAATCCTTCAACCGCAGCGGGCGCTTGCGGTGCTTTCCCACCACCATCCGGGTGCCTGGCCGAATTCCCGCCTCGGCTAATTCCTCGGCGGTACACTTGGTTTCGATCCAGGCATTTTCCCACTTGACAGCAGCATCTTCCTGCTGAGCTTTTTGAGGAGCCTGAGAACGAAGCAATTGGACGCAGCAAAGGGGATTGAGTAACAAGATTCATGCCAAGGGCGGATGCGTCGGGCAATCTGTTGGGGTTTCACCTCACCCCCGGACAAGCTGGTGACACCAGAAGGAGCCGACCAAATGCAGCCCTTACTGGTGGCGGATACACTGCTGGCAGACAAAGAGCTATGCTCCAGGTCGGGGCGCGATCGACCGCCTCAATGCCGAGGGGAAGAGCGCCGTGATTCCACCTCGCCACCACCGCAAGACTCTGCGAAGTTACGATCCCAAATTGTACAAAGCCCGTCATTGGATTGAGAACTTTTTCGTCAAGCTCAAGCATTATCGGGCAATCGCGAGGCGCTATAACCTGACGGGCGGCGAACTTTCCCGCGCGCGCATTCTTCTGGCTGCTGCGGTCATTTGGTTGAATTCATGACACGCCCTAATTAACTTAACAGTGCCGTAAACTAATATGCCTGACCTCTTGAGCACCTTATTTTCGACCAATTTCATTCCCCACGGGCATTGTTACCTCTGGAAACCGGGGCTAGTCTGGCTGCACTTAACGTCAGATGCATTGACTACACTCGCGTATTACTCGGTGGCGCTTGCCATTGTTTACTTTAGGTATGAGCGTAAGGATTTGCCTGTCCAGACGGTGATGCTGCTGGTGGGTTTCTTTTTGATCTTTGCCTTATGTGGCACAACTCACCTGATGGAAGTAGTGACACTTTGGTATCCCATCTACTGGGTTTCAGGACTGATCAAAGCTGTCACTGGTGCTTGGTCTTTCTATACGTTCACCTTTTTACTGATTCCCTTAATTCCAGTGGCGATTGATGCGCCAAGTCCAGCCGAACTCGCCCTGACAAACCAGGAACTAGAGGAGAGTCGCCGCCGTATCCAGGCGATTAATGTCGAGCTAGAGCAACGGGTGCAGGAACGCACCGCCGAACTGGAAGCGTCTAATCGCACCAAAGACGAATTATTGATGCGCGAACAAACTATTCGGGCAGGGGCAGAGGCTGCCAACCGTGCCAAGGATGAGTTTCTCTCGATTCTTTCTCATGAACTCAGAACTCCTCTCAATGCCATCTTAGGATGGTCAACGATGTTAAGGCAGAAAAATTTGAGTGAGGATAAGGTCGTGCGTGCTTTGGAGACGATCGAGCGAAACGCGAAGTCTCAAGCCCAGCTCATCGAAGACATCCTCGATGTTTCTCGCATTATCACAGGTAAACTGCGTTTGGAAGTCCGTCGAGTCAATCTCGTGTCCGTGATTGAATCTGCGATTGAGTCTGTATCCTTGGCGGCTGAGGCCAAATCAATTCGCCTGCAAAGCGTGCTCGATTCTGAAGCCGGGCCGCTCTTGGGCGATGCCGATAGGTTGCAGCAAGTCGTTTGGAATCTACTTTCTAACGCGATCAAATTCACGCCTAAAAACGGGCGAGTCCAGATTCGTTTGCAGCGGGTTAATTCTCATGTTGAAATTACTGTCAGCGATACTGGACAAGGCATTAGCTCGGACTTTCTACCCTTTGTGTTCGATCGTTTCCGCCAGCTCGACAGCACGACTACTCGCAGTTATGGGGGACTGGGGTTAGGGTTAGCCATTGTGCGTCAATTAGTTGAATTGCATGGGGGGACTGTAACGGTAGCGAGTCCGGGGATAGAACAGGGGACTACCTTTACTGTCACACTGCCCGTGATGATTATCCATCCACCCGCAAGCGATTCAGAGCGATTAAACTCGATCGTCGAGGCGAAGGGGAGGGTTGATGCGTCGCCGACCCTTGAAGGCTTACAAATCTTAGTAGTAGAGGATGAGGCTGACGCGCTAGAGTTGCTGAGTACGATTCTGCAAAATTATGGTGCTGATGTCATCGCTGTTGCTTCGGTGAAGGAGGCGTTGATCGCGATCGAAACCGCAACGGATCGCTGCTTCGATGTTTTAGTGAGCGATATTGGGATGCCGGATGAGGATGGCTACTCCCTGATCCGCAAGTTGCGACAGCTCGAAGCGCAGCGGGGCGGTAGGCTACCGGCGATCGCCCTGACGGCCTATGCTAGAAGTGACGATCGCCGAAACATACTGTTAGCCGGTTTTCAGATGCATTTGACCAAACCCGTAGATGCTGCCGAGTTAGTGGCGGTGGTTGCCAGCCTGACGGGACGTACCGGCAGGTGCTAAAACTCAAGTGTATTGAGCTGGTCTTTTTACTGCTTGTGTCGCCTGTGAGCTTTGGGTAGAGGAGCAATTGCATAAATATTTGATTAATACGAAAACCGCAGATTTAAGGCAGATGCAGCGCCGATCGACGCAGATGCTTTCTAGAGAAATTGCGGCTCGGATTTAGGGCGATCGCGCGGACAGTGCGATCGAGCCAAGCATTCATATCATGTCCGGTCGATTACCATAACCAAAAGGTTTGTAGTGG
>JBBSNU010000186.1:0-8484 GCA_038260455.1 Chroococcales cyanobacterium
ATTGGGCATTGGGCATTGGGCATTGGGCATTGGGCATTGGGCATTGGGCATTGGGCATTGGGCATTGGGCATTGGGAATAAATACCCGGAGGCTCTGCCTCCAATTAAGGCTTGTTAAGGCTTGTTCCCAGGCTCTGCCTGGGAATACATACCCGGAGGCTCTGCCTCCAATTTCCCCAATTCTCAATTCTAAAAATCTAAAACTTGTTTTGAGCGAAGTCGAAAAATCTAAAATCTAAAATCTAAAATCGTTTGATGGCGAAAGTTGTATTAGAAAATATCTACAAAAGTTTTCCACTCCGCCAAGGAGAACAGGAAAAACAAGCAAACAACGTCGCAGAAAGTGTCTCGCCCGAAGCCTCTAGTTCAACTTCTAACAGCGTTTTGCGGCGGATTAACCTGACGGTCGAAGACGGGGAATTTATGGTGCTGGTGGGGCCTTCTGGCTGCGGAAAAAGCACTCTGCTGCGATCGATCGCCGGTTTGGAAGTTTTGACAGCCGGCAATATTTGGATTGGCGATCGCCTCCTCAACGATTTGCCCCCCAAAGACCGAAATATCGCTATGGTATTTCAAAATTATGCTCTCTATCCTCACTTAACAGTTTACGATAATATCGCCTTTGGATTGCGCCGCTCTCAGAAGGAAGAAGGAAGAGGGAAGAAGGAAGAGGGAAGAGGGAAGAGGGAAGAGGGAAGAGGGAAGAAGGAAGAGGGAAGAAGGAAGAGGAAAGAAGAGACAGAGACAGAGACAGAGACAGAAAAAAGCAGCAGGGTTCAAACAGAAAAAATCAAAAATCAGTTAAAAGAGGTGATTAATTATTTAGCTTCTAATACTGTAAACAACGATCACTTATATAGTTTAGGGGAGGACTTTTTAGTGGGAGCAACTCGCAAGCTTCCTCCGGGTTTGCGCTATTTATCGGAACGGGAAAAGGCTGTCGGCAAAAGAGTTAGGGCGGTAGCTCAATTATTGCAAATAGAACCGCTTTTAAATCGCTTGCCGAAACAACTTTCGGGAGGACAAAAGCAGCGAGTAGCTTTGGGTAGGGCGATGGCTCGAAATCCTGAAGTTTTTTTGATGGACGAACCGCTATCTAATCTTGATGCGAAATTGAGGGCGGAAACTCGATCGCAAATTGTGCAGTTGCAGCGACAGTTGGGAACTACGACTATTTATGTGACTCACGATCAGACTGAGGCGATGACTATGGGCGATCGCATTGCGATTATGAATGCAGGCCAGCTTCAGCAAGTCGCTCAACCTCTGGAGCTTTACAACAAGCCCGCTAATCTATTTGTGGCTGAGTTTATCGGTTCTCCGCCGATGAATTTTTTGCCGGTACAGTTTACAGCCCCGCTGTTGATTTCTCACCCGCAATTTCGCTTTACTTTACCGGATATTTGGGCAAAAAATCTACAACAATATGACGGGCGAGAGCTAATTTTGGGCATCCGACCCGAACATCTGAGCATTCACCCTCCTGCTACCAAAAATCTGTCTGTACAAGTGGAAATTGTGGAGGCTTTGGGACATGAAACTTATTTGCGGGTGTGTTTGACTGATGCTCCGGCTGTGCGGATGCAGGTGCGGGTTCCTCCTGAGCGATCGATCCGTGTTGGCGATGAGCTTTGGCTGGCCGTCGCCCATGACAAAATTCACTTGTTTGACCCGGATACGGAGTTGGCTATTTTCCCTCGTTAGACCAAATTCTCAAGGTCGATCGACCTTTGCGATCGATATCACACATCATAAACTTGCACTTTTTTCAAGTTACTGTTATATTAATTTACATAAGCCTTACAAAAGTTAACGAAAGGAGTTCGCACTATGCCAGAACAAAAACGCAACGCTTGGAACTGGGGCTTCAGCGAAGGAGCTGAAAATTGGAACGGTCGTTTAGCCATGATTGGTTTCTCTGCCGCTGTGATTATCGAATTGGTTTCCGGTCAAGGTCTGCTTCACTTCTGGAACCTGATCTAGTACGATTTTAGATTTTAGATTGGAGAATTGGGAAGCCATTCTTTTCTTGATAGGACTAAGATTAAAAAACCCGGTTTCTTTGACGCGAGTAGCTGCTCTTCGAGAGACTCAGATCGAGAAACCGGGTTTTTTTAATTGCAATGTGCTAGCAAACTGCTTTAAACCCATCTAATTTTGCAGTTTAGATTTTTCAGACAATACAAAGCTTGGGAGTCCCCAAAGGAACTCCCAAAATTTTGCCCGCGCGCTTATCGCAGGGCAATTTTTGCAGGGCGATTTACCCGCAGCAAATAGCCATCTCATGTCCGTTCGATTGACCGCAATCAGATTCGTTTGTAGTGCGGACTTAAGTCCGCTTACTTGGAGCGCAATTAAGTCCGCACTACGAACCGTTTTTGTGATGATAATCGACCCGACATAATATGACTCAATCGGAGTGCAACGATCAGCACAAAGTTTAACAACCATCGCTTCCAAAAAAGCTATGGTTCGCTCCCCAAAAGAGCCAATCACTCTTTTGGGTGATGCCAGACAAATACTCTAGCGGATATATTCTTTTAAGATGCTGTTGCGGTTGGGATGGCGCAACTTCCGCAGCGCTTTAGCCTCGATTTGACGAATCCGCTCGCGAGTGACGTTAAAGATTTGACCAATTTCCTCCAAGGTCTTCATCCGTCCGTCATCTAAGCCGTAACGAAGTCGCAATACATCTCGTTCTCTAGGGCTCAGAGTATCCAAAACGCTCTCTAAATCTTCTCTTAGCAAGTTTTTCGAGACTTGATCTTCTGGCGTTTCTCCGTCAGATTCAATAAAGTCTCCCAGACGCGAGTCTTCCTCTTTGCCGATCGGAGTTTCTAAAGAAATAGGTAACTGTGCGGATTTAGCAATGAAACGCAACTTCTCGATCGTCATCTCCATCTTAGTCGCGATTTCTTCTTCCGTAGGCTTGCGACCCATTTCCTGAGAAAGAAGTTTGGTAGTTTTCTTAATCCGCGAGATGGTTTCGTACAGATGAACCGGTAGGCGGATAGTCCGGGATTGGTCGGCGATTGCTCTGGTGATGGCTTGACGTATCCACCAAGTTGCGTAGGTGGAAAATTTGTAGCCTTTTTCGTGATCGAATTTTTCAGCGGCCCGGATCAGACCCAAAGAGCCTTCCTGAATCAAATCTTGGAAAGACAAACCGCGATTCATGTACTTTTTGGCGATCGACACCACCAAACGCAGGTTTGACTGCACCATCTTCTCCTTGGCCCGCCGACCGATGTGGAGTCTGTGACGGAATGCCGGTAGTGCCATATCTACAGCATTAGCCCATTCGTTGTCTTTGGGTTCGCGGTCTAACTCTTCGAGGAGTTGTTCTCGAACTCGCTCTAATTCCAGCAAATCGGCAATCTTGCGGGCGAGTTCAATCTCTTCGTCAGCTCGCAGCAGTCGAATTCTACCAATTTCTTGGAGGTAAAGACGAATAGAGTCTTCAGTATAATGCTTTTTCTTGGCTTGGGCCCGACGGCGGGCTTTGACACCTTTGCCAACTTTAGTATCGTCTTCCTCAGATGGGTTTTCTAGAAAATCTTCTCGATCGTCGTCTTCGTCGATAAAAAGTTCCAACTCGGTTTCGGGTAGAACGCTTTTGGCGTTCCGAAGCAACTCGATGGTTTCCATTTCGGGTGTGATTGTGGTTTCGAGTACGGTGTTAGCCTGGATCATGCCGCCTTCCTCATGCTCCTGAATTAAAGAATAAATAACAGTGGAATAGTGTCTGTTTGTAGTTTAGACAAGTTAGCCAGTATTGGCATTTCCGCAGTAAGAAATAGTGGGCTTTTCGGTTTGCTAAATGAAGCAGTGACCAAAACTGCGTTTGTTTGACGAGTCAAATTTCGACTTCTGGTTGAAAGAAGCAGCGAGTACATTCAATCTATCGCATATTTTTAACGTTGCAACCTATATTGAGGGTGCAGCTTTTTCTTTCACAGCGAGTTATCGCCTGATCTGCGATACCTTACCCAGAAAAACGAACGCCAGAGATGCGATCGATCGCACGTCAAAATACTGGCTTTTTTTTACGCGGTACTTCGATCTTTTACCCGTACCAGTTTTCTGGTACTGAGCCCTCTAACTTTTGTGTTTGAGGTGTCGAACTTTTGATTTGCCGGCAGCGTGCGAGTGACGATGTTGTCAGACATCACAGTTGCACGGCTAATTTTTGCCATCTCGGATGTAAGTCTGCTGCTTCAAACGCAACAGCAGAGAGTCGTAGAACCAAATGGTGAGAATCTGATCTTGCAAAGACCCTTCCGATTGTAGCCGTTCTCACAAAAAATGGAAGTTATTTTCAATTTTTGTCAAGAACTCGGAAAACTTTGTCAGCTTAGCTTGACAATAGTGACTCATGGCTGGTTAAGCTCAGTCCTGAGAACGGCCCCTAAAAACCTGGGTACGATCGAACGGCGCTGTTTTTTGTGCTGATGTAGGTGAACGGCTGCGGCGCAGTCTGCCAGACGGTTAGCAGACAATTTTTGATTTGCTGGAATTGAAACCAATAAAATCTTTGTAGATGCACCCATCATTACCCTGTTTCCCTGAATTGAATCATACGCAATCTGCGATCTAATAAAGCTTGCGAACTTGAGTTGTAAGTCGGCCGCTCTGAAGTAGAAACCGACGATTTCCCCCAATGAAGCGTTGCGGGTTTAGTAGTGCAACAGGGGCTTTCTTTGTTAAGTTAGCTCAAATCCCAGAAATTGGGTTTAATTTTAACGTTAAATCACATTAAGTTATTAACGTCACATTCTCATTTAAGCAGTTGGACACGAGTTTATGGCAGAGCGTGGCAAAAACCACCCGGATAAATTCTACTGAGAGTTAACCCGCCGTGCAACTCCCGGCAGCAAATTTCTCTAAAATTTGCTGGCTTTCGGCTCGCACTTGCGCGATCGCACATTCTCACAAGCAAGACAATTCGCTATTTCCCGGAAGCACAACTTCACATTTACTTTAAAAATATCCTAACAGTGTGAAGCTTTGACAAAGCAAATTCATCAGTTTTAAGTAAAATTACTGGTGTTGGGTGAAAGATTTCCAGCAGACAGAACAAAGCGCCAGCAGACGCTGCTGCAACGGAGGGCGGAAGATAACTTAAAAAAAAAGAAACTTACCCAGTGTAGCGATGTGCTTGCTGTTGGGCGATCGGACAAAAGCTGCCGAGTTCGTTCAAAGCTTTTAAGCAATAGGACTCTGGTGCTATGTGAAGATTTTTGTTACATTTATTTACAGCGTCTCCTCCGAAAGCAGGTATCCGGGCTCGATACCCCACTCTGGTTTAAATCATGGGGCTCGATCGCGAGGGTATTTCGCTATCAGGATAAAATTCCGCTCCGCATCTGTCTTGACGACGCCAGAAAGGTTTACTATACCTGTTGATTATCGATGATTTCTAATGAACCTCGATAAAATACTTTGAAACTTGTAGGGCGATTTAATTCAGGATTCATATATTGAGAAATTTCGCTAGAGGCCTTGTATTTTTCTAGTCCTCCCAGATGATATCCAACTTTTCGCAGGACTCTCTCCAAAGCTTCCCACGTGCCCCCTTTAATAGCATCGGGATCGCGAAACTTTTGTTGAGTCGCTAAATTGGGAGAGACTTTAGGATAAGCTTGGTGAATGGCTTCGACATCGCCGAAAAACCATGCTTCTAGTTCTTCAATCACTATTCGATTTAAGACTTGAAAGGATTTGCCTTTTTGAGCAGAAGATTTAGTAATTAATCCTGATGATATTGCCATTATTTCTAGTTGTTGTTTTAATTTGAGACAATCTTCTAGATCTTTATCTATTAAAATAACAATTTTCCAATCAGCGGGAAGCCATGCTTGATAACCTTTCAAACGGTTAGGCAATTTAGCCAGTAAATCTGTTTTTCCTCGAAAAGCATGAATTTTAGAGGTAACAGCCGATTGCAAAATTTTGGGCAAAAGCTGGCTCAAAGCTGATTCTAGGGATGCTTCTTCCACTAAAAACTCAAGATGCAAAATGCTCACCTACTCTTAATTTTCAAGTTAAAATCATTGCGGTGCACCCGCATTTTTGAGGGGATTTCCCACATCAAAGAAATCTTCCATCCACAGGGAACCGAGTAAGGAACCGTTGTCTATAAATTGTTTAATTCCCTGCATATCTGCGGTTCTTTTGGCTTGAGTAAAACCTTTTTCATCTCTATATAATACCCATAATTCCTCGGGTTTTAAACGATCCACAAAAAAGGGAGAATGGGTTGTTATCATTAATTGAGTATTAGCAGAAGCAGAACGACATTCTTCTGCAAGCTGAGGTAATAATTGCGGATGCAAATGATTTTCTGGTTCTTCTATTCCAACTAATTGCGGGGGATTTGGATCGAATAAAACTGTCAAATAAGCTAAGAGTTTTAACGTACCATCGGAGGCATATTTTGCCAAAATGGGATGAGAAAAAGGAGCATCTTTAATTTCCAACAAAAGTCGGCCATCCTGCATGACAAGAGCCTCGACTTTTTCGAGGCGTGGAATACGAGCAGAAAGGGTTTTTAGTATTTCTTCTAACCGTTGGGGATGTTGTTCCTTGAGGTATTGGATAACATTTGGTAAATTGTCACCAGTGGGGGACAATCTTTCCTGTGCACCTGCTTCGGGAAGGCTGCGGGTATTATCTGCGGTTAAATAGGATAAATACCAACCTGTAATAAAGCGTCTTAATGCGCTGACGCGAGGATGTTTGGCAAATTGTCCTAATGTATTTACGGCTAATAATTCAGGTGATGCCAGTTGTTCGGTGATTCTTTCACCTTCTTCATCAGGACTTTCACCACTAATCACTTGTCCTTCGCCTTTCTTGAAGTCTAAAAACCGAAAAGGTTTACCTTGGCTGGCTCGCCTCCACTGTAACGATTCCTCAGCGATGAAAGGACGATTATTTTCTTCATCTATGGCGAGATGATAGGTAATTAACGGCGATTTGGATGTCTCTCGATATTTTAATTCAATAATGATGCAGCCTGTACTATCTCTGGTGCGTAATTCTCGAAATCTGCCCCTTCTATCCCATGCTTTTCTGAGGCTTTCATTGAAACATTCAGATAGGAAAGCAAAAACATCAAAAATAGTTAATTTCCCGCTACCATTAGGGCCTAATAATACAGTTAAGGGGGTAATTTTTTTGAGTTCTAGATTATGTAAAGCTCGGTAATTTTGGACTTTAAGATATTCAATACGGGGAATATTTTTCATGATTTCACCTCCTTAACTATACTTGGTGTTTCTTGGATAAGTAGGTCGTTTTCATTAAACCTAAAACGCTTTTTCGTTAGATTCCCGACTTCTCAAAAAAGTCCGGAATCTGGGTGTTGGGTTTTTTGAGGTTGTGCTACAGAAAAATGATTACTAATGATTTCGCAGCCGAGGGTTAACAAATTCGTTCAATCCTTCTCCTACCAAAGATAGTCCGATTACCATTAAAGTCATGGCCAAACCGGGAAACAAGGCTGTCCACCAAATGCCTGTAGGTAACGCATCCAAAGCTAAACGCAAGTCGTGTCCCCATTCTGGGGTTTGTTCGGGAAGTCCCAAACCGAGAAATCCTAAGCCTCCTAATGTTAAAATTGCATCGGCGGCATTGAGCGCAAACAGCACCGGTACGCTTTGAATCACGTTTAGGAAGAGGTAGCGCGAAAGCACTGTCTGGGTGTCTGCACCCATTGCTCGGGCGGCTTCGACAAATAATTCGGTTTTGATGCTGGCGGTGTGATTCCTGACTACGCGGTAGTATTGAGGGATGTAGGAAATGCTCAGGGCGATCGCAGCATTGAAAACTCCTTTTCCTACGACAAACGCCAGTGTCAAAGACAGCAGCAATCCCGGCAAAGTATAAATTGTGTCCATTAAAAATAACAGCACTCGATCGAGTTTACCGCCCAAATAACCGCTAACCAAACCCAGCGGTACTCCGACAAACAAGCTCAAACTTGTGGCTAAAATCACGACTTGCCAAGCAGCCCGAGAAGCAAACAGCGTGCGGGAAAAAACATCGTAGCCACTGCGGCTAGTCCCAAACCAATAATTCGCGGACGGCGGTTCGTGAATCGGATTAATCAAAGCGTCGGTAGGATTTTGCAGCCATCCCCAAGCTTGCATGGCCGGAGACAAGGTGGCTACCAATATAAACACGGCAGTTATTGTTAAACCCGCCCACATCATTTTCATTGACAGGCTTGACGGTGAGGCAACATTGAGAAATCGCGGCAGTCGGAGGCGGCTTTGAGTCATATTTATGAAGGAAGAGGGAAGAAGGAAGAGGGAAGACGGAAGAAGGAAGAAGGAAGAGGGAAGAAGGAAGAGGGAAGAAGGAAGAGGGAAGAAAGGGTTTTAGCAATTAAGAATGTTCTAAGTGTCGGGCACGGTTGCCATAATTGCGATCGACCAATATGAGACTTTTCGATTTTAATAGCACCTAGGCGAAAAAACC
>JBBSNU010000187.1:0-8469 GCA_038260455.1 Chroococcales cyanobacterium
ATTGTTTGGATGCTGCGGACTTTGGGACACGAAAAAGCCGTGTTTGTAGATGGAGGATATCGAGCTTTTGTTAAAGCTGGAATCGATCGCACAAAGCGCACAAATCATCCATCGCAGCCAGGAGATTTTATTGTATCTCGCAGCTCGAATAGAGAAATCTCTCGAGATGATTTAAAAGCTATTTTAGGTAATGATAATTTAGCAGTGATTGACGCGAGGGAGCCGCGAGAATATGCAGGTAAAACGCCTTACGGAGAAACCAGGGGCGGTCACATTCCCGGTGCGGTTCATCTCTACTACAAAGAGTTAACAAACAAGCAGGGAAAACTGCTGGAACGCGACGAAATTGTGGCTATGTTGCAGCAGAAAGGAGTTTCGGAGTCCAGTGAGATTGTGAATTATTGCTCTGGGGGAGTTCGCTCTGCTTGGTTGACTTGTGTATTGACAAATCTGGGATTTAATGCTAAGAATTATGCAGGTTCTATGTGGGAATGGTCGGCTTCGCCGGCGGATAGCTATCCTTTGGAAAAAAAACCTGGGGCGCGTTAGTCGTAGGGTGCGTCAGCTTGGAGTCTGTGAATTAACGATCGAATAAAAGCCACTGACGCACCATACTCAACTGAGTTTGAAGCTTTTAATTTATAGCGGTAGGGTGCGTCAGCTTGGAGTCTGTGAATTAACGATCGAATAAAAGCCACTGACGCACCATACTCAACTGAGTTTGAAGCTTTTAATTTATAGCGGTAGGGTGCGTCAGCTTGGAGTTTCTCAACTAACGATCGCACCCTACAACTGACGCACCCTACCTTCGCTGTCACAAAACCCGCTAATTTATCAGGCATTTAACCTTGACAAACGGGCGGGTTTCAGGTTGTAGCATCTCAACCGACTTGTTCGATATACTGAGCGAGATCGTCGCGCAGGCGGCTGAGTTCGGCTTCGGTGGTGACGCGCACGCGATCGTCCCTAACCGTAATCAGCACTTTCGCGGCAAAAGGTGTCGGCCAGATATTTGGGTTGCAGAAAACCTCTAAAAATACATCCCCTGCATACCGATATTCCATCGGTTTTTGGGGAGAAGCTTTGCCGCCAGCGGTTTTGGCTGCTACAGCTTTCAAGCTTTCCATCAAAGCTGCAATCTCGCTTTGCAAATCCCGCGCGGCTTGCGGGGAAAAGCTAAAGGAAACAGAACCTTCAATTAAATTCAGTGTCAGGGTAGAAAGAGACATGGGCAATGAAATTTAACATACGATTGTTAATGATAAAAGATATAGTAACCCAAAAGAAGTACCTGCCAGCTAAATTGGACTGCGAGAATGCTATTAATTACAATTTGTCTCAAGTAGCTCGGCAAAATTAATGAATGTAAATCTAACCGCAACCTAGATTCTACAATACTTTTAATTTTTGATGGCTCGATCGGCTTTAGACTAGAAGCAATAACACTTAATGGCAGATCGAGGAGATTTTATGGTTGCCGATAACCGTTCCGAAGTCCGCAAGGTTTTAATCATTACTTTATTGCTCAACTTAGTGGTGATGTCAATTAAAACAGCCGTGGGATTGCTGACTGGTTCCCTCAGTTTGTTGGCAGATGCTTTGCACAGCGTCACGGACAGCGCTAATAATATTTTAGGATTGGTAACTAATCATTATGCCAATCCGCTGCCCGATCGCGATCATCCCTACGGACACCAAAAATTTGACGCGCTCGGTGCTCTGGGAATTGCGGTTTTTCTGGGAATTGCCTGTTTTGAAATTCTCAGCGGTGCTGTCGAAAGGCTGCTACACGGCGGTAAAGTTGTCAATATATCCCCAAATCAACTGTGGATTTTGCTGCTGGTACTGGGAATTAATATCTTTGTCACGTTTTACGAGCGCAGAGTTGGCAAACGTCTTGGTAGCGCAATTTTGGTGGCGGATGCTCAACACACGATGAGCGATGTTTGGGTGACAATTATGGTCATTGGCGGGTTGATCGGTGTTTGGCAAGGTCAGGTTTTAAACATACCTCAATTGCAATCCCTAGACGTGTTTTTGTCTTTTCCTGTGGCTGTTTTGGTATTTAGCAGCGGTTGGAAGGTTTTAAGGGAAAATCTGCCTTGGTTGGTGGATGAAATGGCGATCGCACCGGAAGTTATTCACGCGATCGCAATGGATGTACCGGGTGTTCTCAACTGTCACTCGATCGCCTCCCGCGGTGTGATCGGGCGTCAAGTGTTTGTGGAAATGCACCTGATTGTCAGCGCTACAGATGTAGAAACTGCTCACGAGATTACAGAAGAAGTAGAAGCCCGTTTGGAAGAACGTTTCAGCCCTGTACGCATCTTAATTCACGTCGAGCCTCCGGCTTACGAGTCCGATCGAATTAGCTACGATTCTGAAGAGAAGGAAGCAGGAAAGAGGATGCAGGAAGGAGGAAATATCTAGGATGTATCTGCAGCAAACAGCAGGCTCAGGGAGCGAGCAAGAAAGCCTTTTTGGGCGATCGGCATTCCTCGATTTTTTAAAATTTTATCAATCGGATTCAAGCGCTCGCACTTCATTTTGTGGCGCTTTTCCACAGGAAAAGGGGGGTTTTCCACAGGAAAAGGCAAGTTTTCCACAATAAATTTGATAATTATCGATCGCAAGACTATTGGTACAAGTTGGCAGTTTTTTGGATTTCTACAGCTATTTTCTGTCGCAAGTCCCAAGGTAGCAGAATTTCGACTTGTGCTCCCAAAGCTCGCAACCACCTCAGCGGGTAGTAGTCTGTGACTCGGTAAGTGACTTGATAGTAAGCATCGTCGGTTGGGCGAGACTGGAGGATTTCTAAAAGAGCCGATCGCTCTTGTTGATCGGGGGTGTATTGTTTGATTAATCTGGCGGCGCGATCGTACTCTATGGCGCTACAGGTGATGAAGGATGAGCTTACAAGTTGAAAAGATTGGCTGATGGCAAAACTTTACTATCGCGGCATAGCCGAGCAAAATAGTAAGCCCACAATAAGTCGCAGTGCTAGATTACTAGATTAACCTCATATATCATAGGAGTCTATAACAATGGCGTGGATATTCAGTTTATCGGCAGAGTGTGGATCAGATGAAAGTAATGTCAATAAATTTGCTCAACACTTTGAGGGAATAGAATGGCTACTCTCAAATGGTCGCCAATGTCTATGTCGCACAGACACTTTTCAAGATATCGATCAAAACTGGCGGTGTCGGGTTTATCCCAATAATATTAGTGAAGTGGGAATAGATAGCCCTGAAAGTGCTTATTTAATGACAGAGTTAGGGATTTTACTCTATCACACTCTACGGTTTGCTCCATTGTTTCGCTATGCTTTGGTTGGTGTTGAAGTTGATGAATTTAGAACTTACAGTGAACTGATTGAGGATTTGTCAAACTTATCTCTTCCCGGATTAGTTTTAGCACAAGAACTTATTCAGGGGCGAGAAACCTTACCAGTTTTCCGACCATTTAGTCCTAGTTATGTTTGGCAACCCTACGAGGGGGAAGTCTATAATCCATTAATGGCATCCCCAGACTTAAAAAATAAGCTGAATGAGCTTCTGGCTGTGGGTTGACTTTGTTATACTGCTTGCGGTAATCTAGAACCATAACAGATGCTTGCTAATATAGAAGTAGTAACTTGGTAGAGCCTATGACATTAGCAATTGCGATCGAACCCGCGCCTTTAGAAATTGATGCTGATGGCGTTGTACGAGTCGGTAAAACTCGCGTCACCCTAGACACCCTTGTGATGGCTTTTCTGGAAGGTGCTACAGCAGAAGAGATAGGAGAGCAATACACATCACTTCAGATCCAAGATATTTATTCAACTATTGGTTATTACTTGAGACATCAGGCTGAAGTTGATGCTTATCTTTTAGAACGTCAACATCAAGCAGCAGCAATTAGGCAACAAACTGAGCAGCGTTTTAATCCGATTGGAATACGCGATCGCTTATTGGCTAGACGAGATCGGCAGAGGTAATCTAACATGGTTCGATTCCTTGCTGACGAGAATTTCAATAATCAGATTGTTCCTGGTATTTTTCGCCAGAGTCGTCATGTTGATATTGTGCGCGTTCAAGATGTGGAATTATCAGGAACTGACGATCCAACTGTTTTAGAATGGGCTGCACAGCAAGGGCGTATTATCCTAACCCATGATGTTGCCACGATGATCACTTTTGCTTACCAACGGATTGAATCAGGATTGTCTATGCCTGGATTATTTGAAGTAAGCCGCCGAGTCTCAGTGGGGTTAGCAATCGAGGAAATTATACTGATTGCTGAGTGCAGTATTGAGGGAGAATGGGAGGGGCAAGTTAGGTTTCTTCCTTTACGATAGAAGTATCAAAATGTTACCTAACACTGCACAGTGCAAGAGTGCCGCCCAAATTCCTAGTCAGAAACCGGGTTTCTCATTCAACAGTTCGCAAATCCAGCAGACGGACAAAAGAATTGTCCGCCCACCCGCCCTAAGCCACAATCACTCCCACTCGATCGTTCCCGGCGGCTTAGAAGTAATATCGTAAACCACCCGATTTACCCCCTTAACCTCATTCACAATCCGGTTCGAGATCAGTTCCAACAAATCGTAAGGAACCCGCGCCCAATCAGCCGTCATCCCGTCTTCACTTTTGATAAATCGCAGAACGATCGGGTAAGCATAGGTGCGCTGATCGCCCATCACCCCTACACTGCGAATCGGTAGCAAAACGGCAAAAGCTTGCCAAAGTTCCTCGTACAATCCGTGCCGGTTAATTTCTTGGCGAACTATAAAATCAGCATCCCGCAGAATATTGAGTCTCTCTGCGGTAACTTCTCCCGTAATCCGAATCGCCAATCCCGGGCCGGGGAAAGGTTGTCGGTTGACGATTTCTTCGGGAAGCCCGATCGACCGGCCGACTTTTCGCACCTCATCCTTGAACAACTTTCGCAGCGGTTCGATCAATTTAAAGCACAAATCTTTAGGCAACCCGCCCACATTGTGGTGACTTTTAATTTTAACAGCAACTCGTTCCCCGTTTTTTGGGTCTACATTCGTGTCAGCAGATTCAATCACATCCGGGTAAAGAGTACCTTGGGCCAGGTAATCAAAAGGGCCCAGACGCTTCGATTCTTCTTCAAATACACTGATAAATTCGTGGCCGATCCGCTTGCGTTTTACTTCAGGATCGGTAACACCTTCAAGCTTAGCCAAAAAGCGAGCGCGAGCTTTAACGTACTGCACCGGAATGTGGAATTGCTCTTGAAATAATTTCACCAACCGTTCCGGTTCCTGCTTCCGCATAAACCCTTGGTCGATAAACATACAAGTAAGTTGGTCGCCGATCGCCTGGTGCAGCAAGAAAGCCAAAGTCGAAGAATCAACCCCACCGGATAGAGCCAGCAAAACTCGTTGATCTCCCACCCTGGCACGAATTTCGCGAATAGTTTCCTCGACAAAAGTAGCTGTCGTCCAAGTCGGTTCGCACTCGCAAATATGGTAAACAAAATTGCGAATCAAAGCTTGTCCGCCGATCGAGTGAACCACTTCTGGGTGAAACTGCACCCCGTACAAACTTTTCTCGTAGTTAGCAATAGCAGCAGACGGAGTATTATCCGTGTGAGCGAGGATCTCAAAACCTGCTGGCAACTCGGTACAGGAATCTCCGTGGCTCATCCACATCGTGGCACCTTCTTCTACATTTGTCAGCAAATCCGTAGGATCGTCAATAAATAGCGATGCTTTGCCATATTCGGCCAACTTAGCCCGCTCAACTGTCCCGCCGAGCTGCTTTACCATCAACTGCATCCCGTAGCAAACACCCAGCACTGGTATTCCCAGATTCCAAATTTCCGGGTCGCATTGGGGAGCTTTTTCATCGTATACAGAACTCGGCCCTCCTGACAGAATAATTCCTTTAGGTGCGATCGCTTTTAACTGTTCTGCAGTAGTGCGGTAAGAAATAACTTCTGAATATACTTGAGTTTCGCGAATGCGGCGAGCAATCAGTTCGGAATATTGCGAACCGAAGTCGAGAATCACGATCATTTGGCGGTCTATTTTCCCCAGAGAAGAGTTTGTGAGGTCAGATTCAGTTTCTATTTGAGTAGTCACGGTAATTGCGTAATTGCTAATTGCTAGTTGGGCAGAATGTAGCGGAGGTATTGGTCGCCGCTTGAGTCAAAAATTGATGGAGGCGAGCTACCCTTAGTCGCTAGGAATAAATAAGATTTATACTAGATTGCTGTCAGCGATGTCAGTCAATTAATAGGGTCTGCGACAAGCATAGATTTACTTCGAGCCTTACCCTAATTAATTAAACTATTGCATCAGAAATTTCTTCAGGACGCAACCCAGTATAATCAAGGTCTAGGGACTGAGAATTATTACTTGTTAAATATTATCCCTGAGCTATCTTTTACAAATAATTACGGGATATTCACACTACATTAACAAATTTGGGTCAGAAATGTATCCCCTATGTCACTTTTAACAATAATTTGGCGATCGCGCCCAAACATCACCGAGCCCACGGGGATTCTGCGGTTAGTGTGAGTAAAAATGCAATCCGACGATCGCAAGTCTATTTCTCGGCTAATATCACCGTAAATTCGATCGACCCAATTGCTACCAGTTGCCCCATCCAGAGCCCGCAGTTGCCCTAGAGCCTCTTCGGCCGTCGCTGCTGCAAAAATCGCAGAACAGGCATCGGCGGGCATTCCAGCTTTAGCACAGTAAGCTGTGAGAATTTCCCTGCGCCCATCGGCGAGGTGGTGGTGAGTGTGAAAAATCCCCGCCGCCAATTTCATCAGTTTACCGTGATAGCCAAACAGCAAAATCGATCGCACGCCCTGAAATCCAGCCTCTACCAGCAGCGGGCCGAGCCAGTTAGCAGTTTTCACCAGCCGCTGCGGATCGATCCCCAGTTGTCGCGCCAAATCCAAGCCGTTTTCGCCG
This sequence comes from Chroococcales cyanobacterium, assembly GCA_038260455.1. GTDB lineage: Bacteria > Cyanobacteriota > Cyanobacteriia > Cyanobacteriales > Microcoleaceae > Microcoleus. The sequence continues at coordinate 6,941 of JBBSNU010000187.1, forward strand.
ATGCAGAAAACTAAAGTGTCAAACAGTTCCGCTTTTTGTTGGAGTTGTTCGCGATAAACTTCCAACTGTCCGGGGGCGCTCAGCGGTTGAGAAATGCCCGTTGTACCCAGCAGCGAAAGTCCTTCTACGACACCGAAAGCTTCGTTAGAAGTGCGGGCGGCCAGTTTGCGGCCTGAAGGCAAAATCAGGGTGACAGTAATTTTTTCTCCCGGTGCGAGTTCTCGGCCGAGATTCGATCGCAGCAGCCGCATCGCATAATCATAGATTGCCGCTCCTCCACCTGCTTTGTGATGTCCAATTCCCTCACCCCCAACAATCACAATCTGCTCCCCCTCTGTGCAATTCTCCCCCTCTCCCCCTCTGTGCAATTCCACCATTGCCCAAACGGGGGTATTGCGAGTCAAATCGAGGTTTTCTCCCGGATCTGAGCGAGTCACGCCTAGAGCAGTATCCGTTTTTAGTACAGATGCTTGTTCGATCGGAATTTCTGCAGTTACTTGCGGTTCCAGTAAATCTACTGATACGCTATCTACAGACTGAATACCTCCACGCAAGCACCGCAAAGCTGCAAGTGCTGCTGCACAGGCAAATACTGGCAGTGTATACCCGGATAAAGGTTGAGTTTTTGTCACGATGGAGTGCATAAATCCGTAAATTTGCCGGCGATCGACATCACTTACTAGCAGCGATCGCCCTCAAATATTTAAGCTTATTTTTAGAGTTTACTACGATATGCAGTTCAGGTAATTTTTGTCAAGCGATAATTTTGTTTTACCAGTTGCCTTGAAGCAAGGAACACTTTTTGAGAAGAACGGGCGATCGTTCGCGATCGTCTTTCATGCTATAGATTTATCTAGCCCTAAAGGTTTGAGAGCCGACTGGAGGCGATCGCGCGAAATTTGTTTTGAGCCTTGGGGCGACTTGTTTGACGGAGAATTCGAGCAATTTTTGGCAAGCGAAATGCTGCGAGTGCTTCCTTGTTAAGCCCTAACAATATTCCAATGGAGATAGGGTCGATCGAACAACCATCGACTTATTTTGCGATCGCCGCAGCAGTTTCGGGAGTAGCTGGGGCTTTGGGAACTACCACCGGAGGCTTTCTTGCCGAACTTCCGGGCATGAGTTTGGGGGTACTGTTTGCCCTCTCGGCTGCTGTGCGGTTGGTGGGTTTGCTGCCTTTGATTTTGGTGAAAGAACCCCGCAGTTTGTCGCTAAGGGCGATCGTCCCCACCTTTGGACGTTTCAAATTTAACCGGGGCTAGGAAATTTTCGCACAAATTTACCGATCGAGAAACCAGAAAAGCCCACAGATTGTTAAAAAATTCAAGAACATAGCAGAAAAGCTTAAAGTGACTTAAACAAATTTTCACCGCACCCAGAGCATCGAACCTGCTATGGGTGCGGCCAATAGGTCACTATTATCTGGCAGCTAACTGACAACTCGATAAGATATATAGCCTTTCTCAGAAAGATGAGGTACGCGAACGGCATAGGGCATAGGGCATAGGGCATAGGGCATAGGGCATAGG
>JBBSNU010000188.1:0-8448 GCA_038260455.1 Chroococcales cyanobacterium
GGGCGTACAGGATTATTTAGTCAAAAGAAAAATCGACGGCGAACTGTTAATTCGATCGCTCCGTTACGCCATAGAACGGCAGAACAGTCAAGAGGCTTTACGAAAAAGCGAAGAAAAATATCGCTCGGTGGTGGAAAATTCTTTGATCGGAATTGCTATTATCGCTCCAATTATTGACCCCGCAATGGGTGAAAATTGCAATTGGATAGAAGTTAACGATGCGCTGTGCAATTTGCTGGGCTACGAACGCGAAGAACTTTTGCAAAAAAAGTGGCTTGAGTTGACTCATCCAGAGGATTTTAGCACTAACATAGAACAATTGTCTCAGATTTTAGCAGGTACGAGCGACGGTTACATCTGTGATAAAAGATGGTTCAGAAAAGACGGCGACATAGTGCACACGCGAATTTCGCTGCGCTGCATCCGCGGCCGAGACGGGTCGATCGACCGGATGATTAAAGTAGTGTTGGACGTGAGCGATCGCTACCGCTACGAAGCCAAACTGAAAGCATCAGAAGAATTTTTAAACCATACCATAAATGCTACGCCAGACCCGATTTTTGTCAAAGACGAGCAGCACCGTTGGATTATATTAAATGATGCTTTTTGTCAGTTGCTCGGCAAATCGCGAGAAGAACTGATCGGCCAATCAGATTATGACTTTTTTCCCCAATCAGAAGCGGATGTTTTTTGGCTCAAAGATGAAGAAGTATTGACAACAGATATCTGCTTGGAGAATGAAGAAACTTTAACAGACACCACAGGCAAAGAACGCATCATTTCTACAAAAAAAACTATCTTTAAAAGAGCAGACGGCAGTAAAGTAATAGTTGGCACAATTAGAGATTTTACCGAGTACAGACGGCAGCAAAGAGCCTTGGAACAAAGCGAAGCTCGATTTCAAAAATTAGTAGCTAACCTGCCGGGAGTAATTTATCAATTCAGACTGTCAGCAACTGGAGAAAGGTGTTTCCCCTACGTCTCTTCGGGCAGTCGCGAACTTTACGAATTAGAGCCAGAAGTAATAGAGCAAAATGCAGAAAGATTTTTCTCCGGCATTCACGCACAGGATCGCTTAGATTTAGAAACATCTATAGAAGTTTCAGCCGCTACGCTGGAACCTTGGCAGCAGCAGTGGCGGCAGATTGTGCCATCAGGAAAAGTTAAGTGGCTGCAAGGAGTGGCGAGACCGGAAAGGTTCAATAATCAGAGCACATCTGGGAGCGAAGGCGATATTCTCTGGGACGGTTTAGCGATCGATATTACTGAGTTAAAGCAGGCACAAACAGAGCGCGATCGCTTTTTTACGATTTCCTTAGACTTGCTTTGCATTGTCGGTTTCGACGGCTATTTTAAACGTTTAAACCCTGCTTGGTCAACGGCGCTGGGCTACAGCAGCGCTGAACTTTTTGCCAAGCCGATGCTAGAATTTGTTCATCCCGACGATCGAAAAGCCACCGCAGCCGAAGGAGCAAAATTAATCGCCGGTACGCCCAGTATCTGCTTTGAAAACCGCTATATATGCAAAGACGGTGCTTACAAATACCTGCTGTGGACGGCATCGCCTTTTAGCGAAGAAGGTTTAATCTACTCAGTCGGTCACGACATTACTTCTCGCAAACAAGCTGAGTCGGAACTTCAGCGGCAAGCAGTCGCTATGGGCGCTGCTTATGACGGCATTGCTATTTTTAACGAGCGTAAAGAATGTATTTATTCAAACGACGCTTATCTGAAAATGTACGGCTTGGCTAGCGCTAGCGAACTGCACGGGAAGACATGGCAACTGCTCTACAGCCCTGCAGAAATTCAATATCTTGAACGTGAAGTAATGCCGAGCTTCCTCGAAAAAGGGTACTGCAATATAGAAGCGACTGGTCAGCACCGCGACGGTACTAAGTTCCCTCAAGAATTGTCACTGACAATGCTTGCAGGCGGCGAGATAATTTCGATTGTCCGCGATATTACTAATAGAAAAGAGGTAGAATCAGCACTGCGATCGAGCCAGCGCCGCTATCAAACTTTGGCAGAAGCATCGCCGGTTTGCATATTTCACAGCGATGCGTTTGGCAATTGCCTGTATGTGAATCAGCGGTGGAGCGAAATTACGGGATTAAAGGCAGAATTGGTCGCAGAAACTGGCTGGATGAATGCGATTCATCCCGATGATGCAGATCGGGTGAAAAATGAATGGTATCGGGCAATTATTGACAAAATTCCTTTTAAATCAGAATACCGCTTTCAGCATCCAGATGGTCGTGTAATTTGGGCGATCGGTCAGGCGATCGCAGAAATCGGAGAAAAGCAGGAAATTAAAGGCTATATCGGCACTATTACTGATATTACCGATCGCAAAAAAGCCGAATTAGACCTACTGCGGGTGACTCAAGCCGTAGAAAGTACGAGTGATGCGATCGGCATTGCTGACTTGACAGGGCGATCGATCTACCACAATCAAGCCTTTGTTCAGCGGTACGGCTACACAGCAGAAGAATTGAACGCAGCAGGCGGAGCAACAGCAATCTACTCCCAAACTCAAGTGCTGCTAGAAATGTTTAAAACGATCCGTAAAGGCAAATCTTGGCAAGGCGAACTCAAAATCAAAACTCAAAGCAACGAACTGGTAACAACTTTATTTCGCGCCGACTGTATTAAAGATGAAACTGGCAATTTAATCGGGTTAGTGGGAGTAATGACCGACATCACCGAACGCAAACAAGCCGAGATGGCGCTGATGCAGCAATTAAGGCGAGAACGGCTAGTAGTTGCCATGCTCGATCGCATTCGCTCCTCCCTCAATTTAGAAGAAATTCTCACCGCTGCTGTCCAACAAGTGCGGCAATTTTTGCAAACAGACCGCACAGTTATTTACCGTTTTAATCTTGACTGGAGCGGCACGGTCGTTGTGGAGTCCGTGGCAAAAAATAGAATATCACTCCTAAATTTTCACAATCTTGACTGCTGTTTTAGAGATAAATTTGTGGAGATATACCAGCAAGGTTATATTCGAGCAATAGAAGATATTTACCGGGAAGATTTGACAGAATGCCACATTGAATTTCTGGAAAAATTGGAAGTGAAAGCTAGCTTAATAGTGCCGATTTTACAAGCACGAGAAAGCATTTCCCACAGCCAACCCACCGCTGAAAATCAGCTTTGGGGACTGCTGATCGTCCAGGATTGCAGCGGCCCCCGTTCCTGGGATTCCTCAGAAATAGAATCGCTGCGGCAACTGTGCGTGCAATTGGCGATCGCGATCCAGCAATCGACACTATTTCAACAAGCACAAACCGAAATTGCCGATCGCAAACAAGCAGAAGCCGCCCTCCAACAAGCCGTATTAGCAGCAGAAACCGCCAACCGCGCCAAAAGCGAATTTTTAGCCAACATGAGCCACGAACTCCGCACGCCTTTAAACGGCGTTTTAGGTTACGCTCAAATCCTCAAAACCGACAAAGACTTAAGCTCTGATCACCAAGAAAGTCTCACCAACATTCAACAGTGCGGCGAACACTTGCTGATGTTAATCGACGATGTTTTAGACCTTTCCAAAATCGAAGCTCGAAAAATGGAACTCTACCCAGAAGAGTTAAATTTTCTAAATTTCACAAAAAACATTGCCGACCTGTTTCAGATGCGGGCATCTCAAAAAGGAATTTCATTCAATTACGAACAAGTATCTCCCCTGCCTAGTTGCGTTAGTGTCGATCGAAAAAGATTGCGCCAAATTCTGATAAATTTACTCAGCAATGCCGTCAAATTTACTAACAGTGGCGGAGTAACTTTAAAAGTCGGCTATGTCGGCACAGAAGCTTGGATTAGAGGCAGAGAAGAAAATTACGAATTCTCGATTTTGAGTTCGGAACTGAAACAAAATTATCTGCGTTTCGCCCATAATGTGATCGCAGCTAAACACGCTTTAAAAATCCGCTTTCAAATAGAGGATACCGGGACTGGAATAGAGCAAGACAAGTTAGAAGAAATATTTTTGCCATTCCACCAAGCCGGAGGAAATACCTTTGTTGAAGGCACGGGTTTGGGACTCTCAATCAGCCAGAAATTAGCGAAACTGATGGGCAGCGAAATTCGCGTCACCAGCACTTTGGGAAAAGGCAGCACTTTCTGGCTGGATGTAGAATTGCCCGCAGCCAAACGGTACTTGGAGGTGTCTCCTTTGCATCACAAACGCTGGCTTGTCGGTTTTGTCGGCAACAAACGGAAAGTGCTAATCCTGGACGAAAATCAACTAAATCGCGATTTGTTGTGCAGGCTGCTGGGGCGTTTGGGATTTGAAATTGCAGAGGCACAAAACGGTCAAGAATGCCTCTGCAAAGCAGTTGAATTTCAACCGAATGTGATTTTAATGGACTTGCAGATGCCTGTAATGGATGGCTTAGAAACCGCAAGCAGACTGCGGCAGTTGCCGGAATTAAAAGATGTGGTGTTAATCGCTATGTCAGCTAGCGTTTTCGAGTCTGTGCAGCAAGAGATCGTCCTCTCCCGGTGCGATAATTTTCTTCCCAAGCCGATCGAAGCAAATCACTTTTTGGAACAATTGCGCGTGCATTTGGGACTAGAATGGATTTACGAAGAATCTTCGGGAAACAAAAAGCGCAAAACTCCCAGTTTGTCACCAGTATCTGATTTTCCTGTTTATTCTGCTCTGTTAGCTGCTGCTTCTGAGTCGGTAGTAAAACTTTTGAAACTCGCAGCTATGGGCGACATTGAAGATTTTTTTAAGGAAACGGCTAATCTGGAAAGTCTGGAACCAAGATTAGTACCGTTTGTCACGAAGTTGCGCCAACTTGCTAAGGGATTTCAGCTCAAACAAATTCGGAGGATTTTAAAGCAGTATATCGAGGGGAAGTAGCTCGTCGGGTTTGGGAACATCTCAGTTTTGCATTTATAGTGCTGTCCCCGGTCGCGAGTTATACCAATTTCATAAAGTAGCGCTAGATATTACCCCCCCCACCCCCCCAAAGCATCGGGGGGCTAAGACTTCATCTATAGCACATCTTTAGAAAAATGATATTATACAATACGCGAGCGGGGACAGCACTATAATAAAAAAAATGCTTTTTGCAAAACTGAGATGCTCCCGTCGGGTTTGGGGATTTAAATCGTTACTAACCAAAGCATTTCCGCGTCAAATAAACTAAGAAATTAAGATATTTAAGCCTGGTTTGGTATCAGAGAGTATCGGCTAAATTACCTGACATAAAATGTGTTTATAGTGAGGAAGAAAGTCCTCAGCAGAGATTTTGAGTCGCGCCGGATGTGGGTCAATTTTACGGTGTTTTATGCTATTGAAAACAAGAGTTTTCTGGTAAACTAAGCTGTAAAGTAGCCTTTCATCGCTAGACTGAAGTCCCAGGGGTTTGAGGCTATTTGTTGACAGTAGATTTTTTGAGAGAGTTGGGATTGAAATTACTTTGCCTCAGTAACGGCCACGGAGAAGACGCGATCGCCCTTCGCATCTTGCGGGAACTGCAACAGCACCCGCACCCCCCAGAATTAGCCGTGTTTCCGCTAGTGGGCGAAGGGCAAGCTTTCGCTAAACTAGAAAACGCCCCCATCATCGGCCCGGTGCAGCGGATGCCTTCGGGCGGCTTTATCTACATGGATGGAAGGGAATTTTTGCGGGATGTCAAAGGCGGCCTGCTGCAGTTGACCGTAGCTCAGTTTAAAACAATCCGCGCTTGGGTGCGATCGCAAACACAGTCTGGGAATCAAGACGCGGTTATCTTAGCCTGCGGCGATATCGTACCGCTGCTGTTTGCTTGGCTCGGCGGCGCGCCCTATGCCTTTGTCGGTACCGCCAAGTCCGACTATTATTTGCGGGACGAGAACGGGCCTCTGGCTCGCAAATCCGGCTTGTTTGCTTGGATTTCGTCGCCGCGATCGGTTTATTTCCTTTGGGAGCGCTGGTTGATGACGAGAAACCGCTGTCGCGCCGTTTTTGTCCGGGATGCGCTCACCGCCGAGACTTTAGAAAAGCTGGGAATTCCCGCCTACAATCTCGGCAATCCCATGATGGACGGACTCGAACCGGAAAACCCAGCCAGTTTTTACGGCCCTGACACAGAGTTTCGGGAAAGGGAGCGATCGCTCGTCATCACCTTACTGCCAGGTTCCCGAGCGCCGGAAGCCTATGCTAATTGGCAGCTAATAGTAGAGGCTGTCGCCGGAATTTTGTCACTGTTTGCCGATCGCAAATTGTTATTTTTCGGAGCCATTTCTCCCGAGTTAAACTTAGAAGCTTTGCGACCTAGTTTAGAATTTTTCGGCTGGCGACAAGAAGGCGAAATAAAAACGCAGCGGCGAGAAGGAAGTATTTTGCGACCTCCTGTTTCTAGCGCTCAAGAAATTCATAAAGAATCTCCTAATTTGCTCTTGCCCTTGACTTTTGTGCAGAGAAATGCCACGATGATTTTAACTCAGCAAAGTTTTAACGATTGTTTGTACGAAGCCGATGTAGCAATAGCAATGGCCGGAACGGCTACAGAACAATTTGTCGGTTTAGGAAAACCCGCGATCGCCATTCCCGGAAACGGCCCGCAATTTACCCCCGCCTTTGCAGAAGCCCAAAGTCGCCTGTTAGGCCCGTCATTAATTTTAGTCAAACATCCCGCCGAAGTTGCCGTCGCAGTACAGTCTTTATTCCGCGATCCCGACAGATTGCAGCTAATCGCTGAAAATGGCTTGCGCCGCATGGGAGAACCCGGTGCATCCGCCAGAATTGCCGAGTGTTTAATTCAGCGGTTCGGTAATTCTCAATTGCCTCCAACACACTAGGGCATTGGGCATTGGGCATTGGGCATTGGGCATTGGGCATTGGGCATTGGGCATTGGGCTATCCTCACCACGCTTGAGAACCGCTATATGTTGCTACGGAATATCTTTAATTCAACTTTCTATAAAAACAATCTTGTTGGCTAACTACTAATACTAAATCCGCGTATCCGAGCCATTTTTGTCATTGTTCGCGAACAATAACAAAAATAGGATTACAAACCCGGATTTAGTATAACTTCCGTTGTTCGATCGTTGGGAATGCAAGTCCCGGTTTGTAGTGCGGACTTCAGTCCGCTTTCATATTGCGGACTGAAGTCCGCACTACAAACCTATTTTATCGTCGTTTTTTAAGTATGGTTCTATAAGAGCACACCCTACTAATACTGCACTCGCAAACAATTAATTCCCCGTTGTTTCCGAAGATGGAAACCTGAAATTAGCCTAAGAAATTTTAAAATCAGACTTTACCAAAACACCAGGTTCTCGCTGCATGGGAAGCACATCTAAAGTATCCAATTGCGCGCAATATTTTAAATCTTCAATCACGCCCAAACGCAAGAGGCGCTGGCCGTGACTGGCTTTTTCCAACAATTCATGCAACCGATCTTGCCAGTGCAAATAAAGAGCAATCGCCGCAAACACTTCATCGTTACCAGCAAAATCGATCGCCGGAATACCGCTTTCTGCTAGCAGACTTTGGGCGATCGCCCCAGCACAAACCGTATCCTCCAACGAATAACTCCCTTCCCAACCAGAACCCACAATCCAAATACTTTCCGGCTTTTTACTTAACAAAAACTGCACCGCAGATTTCCGGTTAATCAAAGCCGCCGTCAACACAGTTGCAGCAGCTTGCACTCGTTGCAAAGCCCGAGTACCGTTAGTTGTGCTGATAAAAATTCGCTTCCCACTCACCTTTTCTCGCGGGCAGTCCAGCGGAGAATTCCCCATGTCAAAACCGTCAACTTTGCCTCCGCCGCGCTCTCCAGCCCGAATCCGCTTGTCTGCAGGCCATTTTTCGCTCTCTGCCATCAGCTTATCTAAGTCGCTGAAAACTTGGACAGCTTCCGCCCCATTATTCAGGGCCGTCGCCATTGTCGTAGTCGCCCGCAGTACATCAACTGCGATCGCGCAAGCCGGCATTTTGTCCGCTGGCGTAAGTTCCGGGGTATGGTAAATAAAAAGCTTCACTTTTGGGCAACCTGCAATAAATCCTCATACGCAATAATAATAGAAAATGACACTCTCACCTCTAATCTCTCAACCGCCAAGATGGTAAGGATGTTCTTGATTCCTGAAATCCTTGATTTTATTGCTTCTGAATTCTATCGCGACGACTAAAGCCTTCCTCCTTCTTCCCTCTTCCTTCCTTCTTCCTTCTTCCCTCTTCCTTCCTTCTTCCTTCTTCCTTCTTCCTTCTTCCCTCTTCCTTCTTCCTTCTTCTTTCTGCATATGTCAAAACAGATCAATTCAAATCCCGCCCACAGCGCCATTACCGCACCAATTCGACTCCTGGCAGGTTTCACCTATCCTTTTCGAGCTTTCACGCTGATTTGGCAAACTCCCAAGCTGTGGACTTATGTATTAGTTCCCGTCTTACTAAATTTTCTAATTGGTACCGGACTTTATCTAAGCTTGCTATTTCCCAGTTTGGCA
>JBBSNU010000189.1:0-8430 GCA_038260455.1 Chroococcales cyanobacterium
AAGGCCGCTGATGGTATCGTCGCTCAGTAAGTTTCCCAGGCTAATTACGCGACCGTCTGGTAAAAGACCCGGTATCACGTCTGCGCCGAGAGTTCCTGTTATGTTTGCCATTTTTTTTAACTCCACAGGTTAATTTTTTTTTTGCTTTTGGTAGAAGCACCTGTAGAGATTCTTCAGGGTAAGATTGCGGTCGTTAAATTAACAGAGTTGCAGGAGTAAATCGGACATTTATGTCAAAATTTAGTCTGCTGTTTGTCCCGATACGGTAATCTCTCCGTACATTTTAAGCTGTTGCGATATCTTGCAACTGTATTTCGCTTCGATGTCCTGTTAATAGTGAAGAATGAGAATGCTCGATGAATGTTCCCGAAATTAAAAAAAAAGTGGCATCAAAGTTAATACTTGTTTGCTTGAAAAATTCTGGCGATCGCGGATTGCTATGAGTGCCAATAGTTAAGCTATATATTTCTATTAATTCAACCGATTTCAGGACGATTTTTGAAAATATATAGCAATCCTAAATCAATTGAAATAACTGGTTCCTTTGGAAGATCTGAGGAAATCATGTAATATCAAGTGCGATCGATTAGCATAACAAAAACGGTTCGTAGTGCGGACTGAAGTCCACGACAAGAGAGCGGACTGAAGTCCGTACTACGAACCAATTTTAACGGTTCGTAGTGTGGACTTTAGTCCGCTCCCTATGACGGACTAAAGTCCGTACTACTAACCAATTTTAACGGTTTGTAGTGTGGACTTTAGTCCGCGACAAGAGATCAGATACTACCACCTTTTATATACAGATTATTCCGTATAATACCATTTTTCCAAATAAATGCTACATAGAACCCGCCCCTTATTAAGGGGGCGAGAACTTGATAAGCAAGTATTTATTAAATTGGTATAATTTAGGTGTATCAATACTTTTCAGTATTGATAGAAATATCCAAAAAATTCATAGAATTGTGGCTAGTTCTGTTTGGTTTTTTCGCCCGTAACAAATCCTTCTCAAGCCTGCTTGAATTCTGAGGCAATTGCGCCTCGATCGCGCCAAGCTTCGGCATTTTCTGGCTTGATGGCAATTGCTCGATCGTAAGATGCCATTGCTTCCTCGTAACGCTTTAATTCTGATAAAGCTGTACCCATTTGGTGCCAAGCATCGTAGGAGTCTGGCTTAATCGCGATCGCCTTTTGGTAAGCTGCGACTGCTTCTTCTTGGCGCTGCAATTTTACCAAGGCTTCGCCTTTGCCAAACCAAGCTTCGTAACACTCGGAATTAAGCTTAATTGCTTCGGAGTAAGATGCAATTGCTGCTTCATATTGCGAGAGTTTCTCGAAAGCTGTGCCTCGGTTGTGCCACGCTTCAAAATCTAGGGGTTTAATGGCAATTGCTTTGTCGTAGGATGCGATCGCATCTTGATAGCGCTGCATTTTTCCGAGCACCGCGCCTTTATTGTACCAAACTTCGTATTTGTCAGATCGGATGGCCAAAGCCCGATCGTAAGAATCAACAGCATCAATGTAGCGGAGTAATCTCCACAGCATATTCCCTCGATTGTACCAAGTTTCGTATCTGTTGGAATTGAGAGCAAGAGCGCGATCGTAAGAATCGACTGCTGCGGCGTTTTGCTGTATTTTACCCAGCATCGCGCCTCGGTTGTGCCAGATTTCGCTGTCGGTTGTTTTGATGGCGAGGGCGCGATCGTAACTGGCGATCGCTTCTTCGTAATGCTGCAATTTACCCAACAAAGCTGCTATGCTGTGCCAACAGGCGTATTTGTGGGACTCGCTGGCAGTTGCTCGCTCGTAACAGGCGATCGCCTCTTCATACTTCTGCAATTTAGCCAGCAAATTCGCTTTATTATACCACGCTTCCCAACAATCCGGTTTCATCGATATTGCTTGGTCGTAACAGGCGAGGGCTTCTTCATAGCGCTGCAATTTTATTAACACATTTCCGCGCCAATACCAAGCCTCATCCACATTCTTATTCATTAAAATAGCTTTTTCAAAGCAGACTGCTGCCTCATCATAATTGCCTTGAAAATAAAGCCCTTCACCTTGCTTGATGTAATCATCAGCAATCATATTTGCATCGCTAACAGGTGGTGTTTCCGAATTTTGCGAATTGTTTGACTGTGGTTGAGGTGCGAGTTTGACAGCTTCTTGGGCAACAACAGCAGGAACTTGGGATATTTCTTGAACAATTTGAGATTTTTTCTCGTAAACTTCTGTTAGCAAAACTTGCAGGTGCATGAGAAATTGAGATTTGAGAGTCTCAATTTGCTCGACGGAAGATTTGGAAAGTTCAGTTTCTCTACTTAAAAAATCAATGGATTGTTTGGCTGCACTCAGTTGCGATTCTAATTCATCTCTCAATTTTTGAGTCAGTTGACTAGAATTGAGCAGCTCTGATTCCAACACGCCGATTCCTTGCAATCTTTGATTGGCATCAGCAACCAACTGTCTGACTACCAGTCGCCGGAACATCCAAAAAAAGGCAATTGTCATCGGTGGAAAGACAGTACCAAGAATGAGCAAAATATTCAGCAGAGCTATGGTATTATTAAAACCATATCCAGATTCAGCATTACTGTCAGTACGCAGGGCGAGAAAATCGAAAGCGTCGCGAACTTGGGGATTGCTTTCAACTGCGGTTTCAATTAATTTAGCCAGCCAGGTTTCTTGTAAAGATTTTGTTAGTTCATCGCCGGATTGAGCAGCAGTATTCGCCTTGGTTTTTACCGCAGGAGATAACTCCGGCCCAGCGGCGGCTACTAGCAAACCTGCAGGGGATTTTACCGCAATTCGCGGGGAAAATTGTTCGTGGGCGATCGTCTCGGGCGCGCTCATTGACTCCGCCGGACGGGAGGCGATATTATTTATGGCATCAACAAATTTGCTAGCCTGCGGTATCCCTCCAGAGGCGGGAGGTGCAGCAGGAGCGGCGCTAGTATTAGCAGTTACATTCTGGGATGCGAGGGCGGCCAGAGTCAAGAGAGCTACATTTGAGACTCGCATAAACGTCAACTCACCTAGGAGAAATTAGTGCTTGTTTGCCAGCGATCGGGCGATCGACCTCATACTGTCAGCAGTTAGAATAGCTGACATGAGGAATGCTGCCTTACTATCTCCAAAATACGCGCGCAGTCTGACTTGTCAGGAAAAGTGCCAATAATTCTGGCTGTGGAACTTTTGTGAAAGAATATATTCTCGTGCCTAATCCGGTGAAATAACCCTCGGAATCGTCAGGGCGGCTTCACCAATCTGTACAATTAGCAAAAATCCGGGTGAACCGCCCCAACTAACCCGATTTGTAGCTCTAAACCGCAGCTAAAACCGCTGACTGTTGCTGTTGTGCCGCCACTACATCCAAATCAGCGCCGAAAATTTCACAGCTATTATTCGGACTTTCAATCAGCTTGATCTTGTGCAACTCTGCACCCAATTCCCGAACGGGCGATCGCAATAATTGCCCGATCCGAACCGCAATATTTTCCGCCGTCGGCACAACCTTCTCAAAATAGGAAATATCCTTATTTAAAAAAGTATGATCGAACGGTTCCACAACATAATCATCAATAGCTTTTTGCAAAGCTCCCAAATCAGCAATCATGCCAGTCCGCGCATCAATTTCGCCTTTCACAGTCACTTCTAAATGATAGTTGTGACCGTGACCGTTAGGACGAGCACATTTGCCATAAATTTCCGAGTTTTCTTCAAAGCTCAAATCGGGACGAGCCAACCGATGGGCGGCGCTAAAATGAGTTGACAGAGTTAGATAAGCTTCCATGCCATTTCCTAAATATTCAGCCCAAAGTTCCGGGTGTTCAAACAATTGAATTTTGCTCACAGGCAAATGAGGGGCTAGCCGCAGCCAAATTTGCCGTGCTATGTTTTCGGTAGTTGGCAGAGTCTGCTCAAATTCCGGCCACGCTTCGTTAAGGTAGGAAAAATCGAGATCCTTGGTAACTTCTCGCTTGATGACGTGTTTGACATCAGACAGGTTAAGCACCATGCCGTACTCGTCGAGTTTTCCTATCATGGAAACGTAAAGAACGTAATTGTGTCCGTGTCCCGGTGCGCGGGCTGTTGGGCCAAACCGCTCAAAGTTCTCGGCTTCGCTCAACTCCGGTAGCCAGTAACGATGACTCGCCGAAAACTGTGCTCGACGATTAATGATGCACTGCATAAAAGTCAATTAGGATAAGCTTGTTAAGTTCTGTAAAGAACTGACTTCTTAAGGATAGACTAATTTTTACTGGAATTTTTCGATAATTTGAGGGTGCTTTACTTGAATTTATACCAATTTTCGAGATATTGCCAACAAGTCGCCGATCGATCCACTGAGTCTATTTTAGGCTACAACACAGATATCCGGCAGAAAATACCGCTACAAAACAGTTTCTCCTCATCCGTTGCTAACGGATGGGTTATCCCATTTTCGATTGGCCCCGCGAGGGATAGCTGCGCTGCGCGTCCTTTTTTTGCAACACAGGGCACTCCACAGTTATAGTTTTTCGCCTAAGCTCTGCAATAGTTAGCAGTTTCCGGTTCAGTTGCGAGCAAAACTAATTACTAATGACGAAATATTCATGAATTGGATTACTGTACGAGCCGATCGCTTTTTTCAACATTTGTCCGCTGCGATGGGTACCCCGCTATTTTATATCGGCGACACTCATCTGTCCGTTAGTGCGATCGTCAAACTAATCATCTTAGCTATATTTGCCTTCATTGTAGCTCGGATGGTCAGCGAAGGAATCAAGCGCAGCCTGCTAGTTCGGATGGGATTGGATCGCGGCAGCCGAGAATCAATTGCCACCATCATTAGCTATATTTTAGCAACTATCGGCTGTATTTTCGTCCTGCAAGCTGCCGGCATCAACCTCACTTCTCTCACCGTCTTAGCTGGCGTAGTCGGCATTGGTTTCGGCTTCGGGTTGCAAAATCTTGCCAGTAACTTTATTAGCGGTCTCACCCTGCTATTCGAGCAGCAAATTAGAGTCGGAGACTTTATTGAAATCGACCACCTATTAGGAACAGTAGAAAATATTTCCATCCGCTCCACAATTATCAAAACAATCGATGGATTATTTGTAATTATACCAAACATCAAATTTGTCGAAACTAACATTATTAACTGGAGTTACAGAGACCCCAGATGCCGCCTTCACATCCCCGTCGGCGTTGCTTACGGAACTGACCCAGTAATAGTTACCGAAGCGCTATTAGTTGCGGCGCGGATGGCATCGAATGTCTTGTCCCATCCTTCTCCTAAAGTATGGTTTAGCGGTTTTGGAGACAACGCTTTAAATTTTGAACTTTTAGTTTGGATTAACCAGCCACAGGAAAGCGATGCCATTAAAAGTGCAATCAATTTTTTGATAGATTACGAATTGCGCCACCGCCATATCGAAATTCCCTTTCCCCAGCACGATTTATGGCTGCGAAACCCGCAAGAGTTAACTCAAGCTTTTCACCAAAACAAAGACGATAATTCCAATGGAAAAGTTGTTCCGCAAAATACTAAAAATTCAGCCGAAATCAAATCTAATTCTACGATTTCTGAGCATATCACCCCAGCTAAAGCACCTAATAATTGGACTCTGCGAGACTTGTTGCGGCGAGTCACTTATTTTGAACAGTGTACCGATTTAGAACTGCGACAGTTAATTGAATACGGCTACCGACAACTGTTTCCAGCGGGACAGATTGTCTGTAAAGAAAATGCCCCTGGCGATTCTTTTTATATTATTCTTTCCGGGGCTGTAGAAGTTCTTTCTCAAAAAGCAGATCAGTATATTGCGACGCTTCACGAGGGCGAGTTTTTTGGGGAAATTTCTTTGCTGTTGGGAACTCCAAGAACGGCGACTGTTAAAACTAGCGAAGATTCAATTTTGTTTGTGGTGGAACGCCACGACTTGCAAAAACTTTTAATTGAACAGCCGAATTTAGCAGATCAGATTGCTCAAAAGTTGTCGGAACGCCAGCAAGCTTTGAGAGATTTGGGATTGTTATATGGTGATTCTCTTGGACAAACTCCTTTTATTAAAATTCGCAAGCGAATTCAAGTTCTTTTTGGAATTTAGTATTTGTAGGGGCGGGTTTAGCTAAAGATATATGATACAAATGACTAAAAAAATGGCAAAACCCGCCCTCTTTCTCAGTCATTAGTCATTAGGAATTGGGAATTGGGAATTGGGAATTGGGAATCGGGAATTGGGAATTGGGCAATTCTCCCCCTCTCCCATTCTCCCCCTCTCCCCCTCTTCCCCTCTCCTTCAACTAACTAAGTTCTCATTTTTAATTCATCCTGTGCTTCCCGCCGCAGTCTAGCAGCAATTCTAAACAGTTCTTGACCTGTGTGCAAGTGGCGATCGTCATAATTGAGGGTAAATAAATGCAATTCTTCTATGCCATCGCCGACTTGATTGATACAGTAGTAGAGATGGGCGGCTACTCCGGCTACATTAGATGGATTGGGCATCGATCTGAGAAAGTTATGAGCTTTTTCAAGAAATTCGCGGCTGGTTTCGATATAAGCTTGAAACTTTTCTATCAGTTCGTCATCGAACGGATCTGCTGACAATTCGTTTATTTCCTTTTTCAGCGGCTTCAAAATGTTGTTGAGCATTCGATTGACTGGTTTATATACTTTAATCAGCCACTGTTCCATTTGTTCGTCGGCATCCCGCGCTGTTTGTTGTCGCTGGCGGCTGAAGTTGGACGCGCTGGGCGATCGCAATTCTTCGCTTTCTGGGGCAATTTGGCGATCGTAAGATTGTCTTTGCTTGGCATCTCCTAATATTTCATAGGCTGCATTGAGGCGGATAATCTCTTCGTGACCGGCTATTTTACTCTGGCTATCGGGATGAAATAATTTGACTAAACGGCGGTATGCTTGTTTAATCTCGGCTTGTGTTGCTGTTGGGCTAATTTTTAGGGTTTTGTAGTGATCGCTAACGGAAGACACGCTCTTATTTCCTTGAAATCTAGATAATCTGCGAAAAAGTGCTTGACAAAAATATCATTTTTTGCTAGGTTATTAGTTATTTTTTTGATATAAATGTCAAAAGTTGTCGGTAAAAAACTTTTGTTTTCAAATTATTATAAATCCATTTTATAAAAATATTGAGTCTTGAAAAAGTTCGCAGCATCCGACTTTGGTCTTCTCTCTACGGATTTGAGTTAAGCAGGACTTGCATTCCTCTGGCTGGCACAATTGCGATCGCCCACAATCTTCTCTCTATGGATTTGAATTAAGAAGGACTAATACCATTTTTCTAAAGATGTGCTATAGATGAGGTCTTAGCCCCCCCTTACTAAGGGGGGGTTGGGGGGGTAATATCTAGCGCTACTTTATGAAATTGGTATAAAGTCCTCACTACAAACAACAGCAGGGCGTACACTGTACGCCCTGCTAAAAGTTGCTGCGACTTGCGCCGGAAGCTGACTTAGTTGACAGCCATCGCTAGATTGAGTTCTGGATCTTGGAACAAGGGAGTGCTCAGATAGCGTTCGCCAAAGCTAGGCTGAATCATCACAATCAATTTCCCGGCATTTTCGGGACGCTTGCCGACTTTTAAGGCCGCACAGAGTGCCGCACCGCTGGAAATACCTGACAAAAGTCCTTCTTCTCTGGCCAGGCGGCGCCCGTAGGCGATCGCCTCGTCATCGGTAACAACTATCACCTCGTCGATCGCGCTGACATTCAGCACCGGCGGCACAAAACCCGCACCGATACCTTGAATTTTGTGAGGCCCTGGCTTTCCGCCCGAGAGTACCTGACTGTTAGTCGGCTCAACGGCGATCGCCTTAAACTCAGGTTTCCGCGACTTAATCACCTCTGCAATACCCGTAATCGTGCCGCCAGTGCCGACTCCAGAAATCAAGAAATCCACCTCACCGTCGGTATCTGCCCAAATTTCCTCAGCCGTTGTCGAACGGTGAATCTCCGGGTTGGCTGGATTCCGAAACTGCTGCAACATATACGCATTCGGAGTTTTGTCAACAATCTCTTGAGCGCGGCGGATGCAGCCGCTCATGCCCTCAATGCCGGGAGTCAGTTCTAGTTGGGCTCCGTAAGCTCGCAGCATCGATCGGCGTTCCGTGCTCATAGTATCCGGCATTGTCAAAATCAACTGGTAGCCCTTCGCCGCCGCCACCATTGCCAGGGCAATTCCGGTATTGCCAGAGGTCGGTTCTACTAAAACCGTTTTGCCCGGAGTAATCAGCCCTTCGGCCTCGGCTTGATTGACCATACTGACACCAATCCGGTCTTTTACCGATGCTGCCGGATTCATGCCTTCGAGTTTGACCACAATCCGAGCCAAGCAGCCTTCGGCTTGGGGAATGCGGTTGAGTTGCACCAGGGGTGTGTGTCCCACCAATTCTGTAATGTCGCCAGCAATACGCATAATCTTTGTC
>JBBSNU010000190.1:0-8425 GCA_038260455.1 Chroococcales cyanobacterium
GACGATCGCAGCTTCGTCTAGGGCATTTTGCCGCGTTTTGAGTTCTTGCAACAAGCGTTCCTGTGTCTGGGCCAACTGCTGCATCTGCTGCTGGGATGCTCTTTCTTGGGTGACGTTGCGGCAAACGACTACGCCGCCTTTGATCGCCCCCGTTTCGTCTTTGAGTGGGCTGCCGCTAATTTTTATCCACAGGCCCTCCGGCTGGGCTGCGTGGCGAGTGAAAAGCTCTACTTCGCGTACTGATTCTCCTCGAATTGCGCGCGCTAAAGGGATCTCGGCTGCGGGATAGGGAGTGACTCCATCTGGCAAAAATAAGCCGTATTTTCCCGACCACTCGTCGGGGAGAGTATCTGTCGAACCCAAGCCAAAGATATTTTCGGCAGCGGGGTTGAACAAAACAAAATTGCCATTTTCGTCGGCAGCAACTACGCCGTCGCTAATGCTGTCAATTAACAGTTGCAAAAGATTGCTTTGCCCTCTAAATTTGTCTTCGGAGCTGGCTAATTGGGCTGTTGTTGCTTGCAGTTGGACGATCGCCTGTTTGCTTTGGGTAATGTCGCGAGCGACTGCATACATGATCTTTTCTTCTAGTAGCGGTCGCGACTTCCACGACAGCCATTTGTAGGAACCGTCTTTGCACCGATAGCGGTTTTCAAAAGCGATTACTTCGGCTCCGCTAGCTATTTTTGCCGTTTCTGCTAAGGTTTTTTCGCAGTCTTCGGGATGGACGAAATCGATAAAAGATTGCTCTTGCAGTTCTTCTACGGTGTAGCCGAGGGTTTTTGCCCAAGCGGGATTGAGGCGCTTGAATTTGCCTTGAAAATCGGCGATGCAAAGCAAGTCGAGGGAGAGGGTGAAAAACCGATCGCGCTCTGTTTCGGCTTTTTTGCGATCGGAAATTTCGATCGCCACACCGCCGACACCCATCGGTTTGCCGTCCTCTCCGGCCAAAGGAAAGTAAGAAGCCAGCCAATCTCGGATAACGCCCGGTTGGTTGAGAGTTGTTCCCGACACCTCAACGTTTAAAAACGGTTGGTTGGTGGCGAGAACCTGCTGCAATATCGGCTCTAGGGTATCAACCATTTCGGGTATAACTTCCCTTAGAGTCTTCCCGAGATGTTCGGCAACTGATGGGCCGGTAGTTTCGGCTAATTTCTCGTTGGCTTGCACGAAGCGCAATTGGTCGTCAAAGATAAACATGGCGGCCGGGGCGGCTGCAAAAAATGCGTCAAAGCGGGATTGACGCAAAACTAATTCTCGTTCTAGGGCTTTGCGATCGCTGATGTCGCGGCCTTCTGGAATCAGCAGCACGATTTTGCCACTGTCGTCTACGATCGGCTTGAGGGAGAAGTCCACAGTCATCACAGCACCTCCAGCAATCAGCACGTCGGCTTCGTAGCGGACAAATTCGCCGGCGGCTGCAGAGGCGATCGCAGCTTCGATTTTTTGCTTGGATTCTGGGGAAATCTGCCACCACAGATTTTCGGCAAACTGCGTGCCCACGAAGTCTTCGCGCCCGAGTCCGGCGACTGTCATGGCTGTTTGGTTGATTTCTAAGACGGTGCCGTCTGGTTCTAGCAGCCCGACTAATTGGAACGATTGGTCGAAAATGGCTCGGAACAGTCTTTCGCGATCGCGCAGCATTTCTTCAGCGTTTTTGCGATCGCTAATGTCGCGGCTAACTGTGGCGAACCCCATAGGCTCGCCAGTTTCTGGGTGTTTGACTGTAAATAGGGTGAAGTCAACCGGAAAGTCTTCGCCGGTTTGAAAGTTCCTCAAGCGGAATTCGCCCTGCCACAAACCGTCTCGCACAGTAGCAGGCACGATTTCTTCTCTGAAAATCTTAGCGTCTTCTGGTGTGAAGAATTCATACATACTTTTGCTTTGGACTTCTTCAATATTTTGCAATCCCGCTAGCTTAATTCCAGCGGCATTCATGTATTTTGGCTCTCCCTCCATTGTTGCCATGCCGATAAAATCAGAGCTGCTTTCTACGATCGCAATCAATTTTTGGTTTTCGATTTCGGCAAGCTTGCGATCTGTAATGTCGTTGTTAATTTCTAAAATTGCTTTGGGTTTTCCCTGTTCATCCCGCTGCAAAGTCCAGCGGCTGAATACGGTAATTTTGGTGTGGTAATTGGTGGTGTGAATCAGTTCTCCTTCCCAATAATCCTGCTGTTCTAGCTGTGCTGAAATTGATGCTAAAGGTTGGGGAAATCTCGTATCAAACAGGCTGTGAGTAACTTTGCCTAAAGCTTCTTGTTTTTTCCAGCCGTAGATTTTTTCAGCGCCCTGGTTCCAGTAATCAATCGTGCCGTCGAGCTCTCGAATAATCAAAGCATCGCTGGCTAGGTCGAGCATTTGCAAGTTCTGCTGCAAGGCTTGTTCCGCGCGCTTTCGATTGCTGATGTTGCGGGCGATCGTTGACATAAATTCAACTTCTCCGCTCTCGGATTTGTGGACAATAATTACTTGAGAAACCGGTATTTCTTCGCCGTCTAAAGTCTGCCAAATTGTCTCGCCGCTCCACACTCCATCCCGACTAGCTGCGGGGATGCCGACGTTGATAATAGTGTCGATACTTTTGGGCGATGTCAGGTCGGAAATGCTGACTCCGGCTAAACCTGAGTCCTCGCCAACTCTCAACATTTCTCTGGCGGCCTGGTTGAGATAAATAGTGCGCTGCTGGGAGTCTGCCATCCCTACCCAGTCTGTTGTGGCTTCTAGGATAGCTTTGAGCCGCAGTAGCTGCTGTTCGGATTCGCGGGTTTCTGTGATATCCCGGGCGAAGCCGAGCATTCCTATAGTGTTGCCTTCTGCGTCTTTGAGGGGCAATTTCTGGGTGTCGAAGACGTGTATTTTGCCGTCGGCTAAGGTGGCGGAGTCGTTGGGGGCCGGCGCGGTCTGGTTGTCGGCCCGGAAGTTTTGGATTTGGTTCTGGGAGTCTGTTTGGGCCTGGGTGTTACCGAAGATTCGATCGGCCGATATGCCAAGTTCTAAATCGTCTTTGCCGATAATTTCTGCTGGAGTTTTGCCGAAGGCGGCGGCGAAACCTGCATTGACTAGGGCGTAGCGGCAGTCTTGGTTTTTGACGAAGATGCAGTCTGGGGTGGCGTCAATTACTGTCCGCAGCAAACGTTGGGAATTTTCTACTTTTGCCAGTGTCTGCCGCATTTGTTCTTCCATTTCCACGCGCTTGGTGATTTCTCGAATCGCGCAAACGAGGACTTTGCTGCCGCAGGCATCTACAAAAGTAGATTTTTTGACGGAGAGAAACTGGGTATTTCCGGCTGGGTTTATGATGGTTTCTTGGGTTTCGATGCTCGTGTTTTCCAAGAAAACTAATCGATCTTTTTCTTCATATATGTCTGCTTGTTCTTGCGGCACAAAGTCGCGGTAAGTTTTGCCAATTAGTTCTTCTCGGCTCTGACCTATATATTGACAAAAGGCATCGTTTAAGGTTAGCCAGAGGCCCTGTTCGTTTTTGACGTAAATTGGGTCTGGGATGGTGTTGAGGATATTGTTTAAAAATTGTTCCGAAGCCTTTAATTGCTCTTGAACAGCGGCGCGGTCGCGAATTTCCTGTTGCAATTGGGCGTTAGTTTGCGAAATCTGCTCGGTTCTTTCCTTGACTCGCTGCTCTAGTTCTGCCATTAGCTGTTGCAATGCCGCTTCTGTTTGTTTGCGTTTGGTAATTTCGCGGCCTTCAGCTAGTATTTGATAGACTTGTCCTGTTTCATTTAACAGGGGTTTAAAGGATATATCAATTACTATTAACTGGTTATCAAAGCCGGTAATTTCGTATTCTCCCCGCACAAATTGGCCGGTAGAAACTTGTTGAATGTTGGTTTTTATTCGCTGTTGGTTTGTTGGGGATGCTGCCCACAAAGGTGTCTGCCAAAATTTCTGTCCCAGGACTTCTGCTGCTGGGAAGTGGCCTAATTCTAGCGCGGTCTGATTTGCTTCGATCAAAGTACCGTCGGGTTCTAATAATCCGATGATTTGAAAAGCTTGGTCGAAGATGGCTTGAAATCGCTTGGTAGTTTGGCTGAGGGCTTGTTCTGTTGCTTTTTTGGAGTTGAGGATTTGGGTGGAACCTACTAAGAATTGGTAGCGGTTGGACAAACTCAAAAATCCGATCGCCGGAATGACAGTTATCCAATCGGAGATAGTTTGCGCCACCGGGGAGTGCGGCAGTCCCAGGTATTCGGCGGCGTGGCCGCTGTGCCCCAAACCGCAACTCAAAAATATGCCTGCTGTGACTGTGGCGAAGATGTCAAACCCAAATTGACGGTTTCGCCACAAACCTAAGCTGATCAGGAAGCCGATCGCAAAATAACACACAGAAATGATGCAATTGGCAACCCCAGTTAGCATCGATGGGGAGATGTCAGGTAATGTGAGGGTGAATGTCGTGGCGATCGAGCTATAGAGAAGTTTCATGATAAAATTTATAGTTGGTAACTCAAATGCGGGCGATGGAACGATCGATTTTAGATTTTAGATTTTAGATACTTCGGCTTCGCGAGCGTACAAGTTTTAGATTTTAGATGGGAGCATCTCAGTTTTGCATTTATAGTGCGAGCACCTCAAGAGCTCGCTCCTGCGTACAATACGCGAGCTCTTAAGCTCGCACTATAAAAAAAAATCCGGCGTTGCAAAACTGAGATGCTCCCTTTTAGATTGACTCCATATTCTTCCTTCTTCCTTCTTTTCACCCTGAGCGAAGCCGAAGGGCCTTCTTCCTTCTTCCTTCTTCCTTCTTCCTTCTTCCTTCTTCTTCCTTCTTCCTTCTACTTACCACCGTTCGGAATGGGCGATGGCTTCGACATCGACTATCATCAGCAATCGTCCGTCGGAATTGTACAAACCTTTCAAAAAAGGAGCTAAGTCATGGCTGACATCTATCGCCGAGACAGTGCGATCGGGATTTAGAGATAAAACTCCTTCGACGCGGGAGACGGCCAATCCCATCCGCATTCTCGACAATCTCACGTCTCGGGGATCTGGCGCTTCCACCACTAAAATGCGGCTGCTTGGGTGGTGAGTGTCAACCGGTTCGATACCTGCAAACCGTCCGAAGTCTGCGGTTGCTAAGATTTCGCCGCGCAAGTTGGTTAATCCCAGCAAAAACGGCAGGGTGTTGGGAACCGGGGAAATCGGTTGTTCGTTGAGGGAAAGCACTTCTCGCACAGCCTCTAATTCTATGGCGAACAGACTGCCTCCTTGACCGAAGATGAGAAATTGTTTTGTTCCACTTGTCTGATTCCCCGCTACGGTGGGAGCAGTTGCTTTCATTGTAGATTTTTTGTTTACAGTCTAGCTTACAAATTAAGATTTTGCTTTGCCAGGAAAGGGGAGCATCTGACGAGAGGGCAAAAACCGTCTTTGAGGAGTGCGATCGTCCAGATCCCTAGATTTATACCTATGGCGATCGCTCCGATCGCACTTTGTGTAATAAGGAGCATCTCAGCGCAAGCATTTATAGTGCGAGCTTAAGAGCTCGCGTATTGTACTCGCGAGCTCTTAAGCTCGCACGCTCAATAAAAAAATGCTTTTTGCAAAACTGAAATGCTCCCGTGTAATATCCTGTCCGGTCAATTACCCAAATAAAAAAGGTTCGTAGTGAGGACTTTAGTCCGCATCATCTGAGGACTTGCATTGGGAACTCAAACTAATTTTAGTATTGTCATTCGAGCGGACACGATCTAAATGCAAAACAGGTGTTAAATAAATCGCGGGTTTGACAATAAATCAAATCGCTATCATTATTAAAACTAAAAATTGTAAGGAATTGTGAAACCCAGTGTCTCAAATAAAACGGGGTTTCTAGCTATAGCGGTTCTCAAAAAAGTGAGGATAGCCCTATGCCCTATGCCCTATGCCCTATGCCCTATGCCCTATGCCCTATGCCGTTCGCGTACCTCATCTTTCTGAGAAAGGCTATATAATGTTTTTTGTGAGAGCTACTAAACGCTTTATATTGTGTTTAGGCCGAAAGCAGGCGCTGCACGATGTTGACGAGTTGCTGAGGTTCAAAGGGTTTGCTGACGTAAGCGTCTGCGCCTAAATCGGTTCCCCAAGCTTTATCAATATCGGTGTTTTTATGAGTACAAAATACTACTGGCAAGTGAGCTGTTGCGCGATCGCCCCGCAATTCTCTGATCACTTCAAATCCGTTCATTCGCGGCATCACTACGTCTAAAACGACAAGATCCGGCGGTGTTTCTCGGATCATGGCGATCGCTTCTTCGCCGTCGCTAGCCCGGATCGCGTCCATTCCGGCATCTTGAAGAATGCGGCAGATAATTTCGAGTTCGCTGGGAACATCGTCTACAACTAAAATTTTTGACATGATTCCATACTTCCTTGCTGTTGTTGACAGCCGACAATTCAAAATTCAGAAGCTGGCGCGATGGGTTTCGCCCCGATTCGCTACGGTTGTTTGACTGCACCGCGCCAGCGAACAAATTAATCCACTTCTAAATACAATATAGCCGATCGCACGGCCGCTGCGGGCAGAAGGAAGTTCGGTTAAGGAACAATGTACGAGATGCAAACAGGATTTTGAAGGATTTGGTAATTGGGATTTGGGATTTGAAATTCCCAAATCCCAATTACCAAATTTAAGCTTCAATAATTACTCGCAAATTACCGCGTTTTTTAGTAACCCGACAAGCTGTTGATGAACCCGATCGCTCAAACTCCAAATCCAGGAAAGTTGAGCCGATTTTTAAGTTGTGCAGCGACAGTTTGTTAATGAATTCTGGCAGTGCCGGATCGATAATTCGCAGTTGGTTGTTGGGGGCATCGGGAACTAAATTTAACATCATTTGCAAGAGTTGAAAAATACTGCCGGTTGCCCAAGCTTGGGGCGAGCAAGCTACAGGATACTCCACGGGGCGATCGCTCGGGCTGTTGCGTTCGTAGCCGCAGAAAAGTTCGGGGGGACGCTCGTAGGATTGCAGCAATGTCATGTCAAATAAGCCTTTAGCTACTTCTAAAGCTTGTTCGACGCGGCCGAGCGATCGCAGTCCCAAAGCTGTCAAAGCGTTGTCGTGCGGCCAGACTGAGCCTGTATGGTAGCCGATGGGATTGTAGGCGGGAGATTTTGACGATAGGGTGCGAATTCCCCAACCGCTAAACATATCTGGAGCTTGCAATCTTTCTGCTACGCTTTGAGCTTTTTCGGGCGACAAAATGCCTAGGTGCAAACAGTGTCCGGGATTTGATGAAATGCTGTCTGCTGGTTTGCCTTCGCCGTCTAATGCTAGGGCGCAATAATCTAAATCTTCGATCCAAAAATCGCGGTTGAATCTGGTTTTTAGGTCTTCTGCTTCTGCTTTCCAGCGATCGACTAAATCGATGCGTTTCTTGATGCGGGCAATTTCTGCCAGCCGGACTTTAGCAGCGTAAACATAGGCTTGGACTTCGCAAAGGGCGATCGATCCTTCTGCCATGACACCGTAGCGGTTGACGATGCAATCTTCCGAGTCTTTCCAGCCTTGATTTGCTAGGCCGCGCTGGGATTTTCTGTAATAGCTGAGGTAGCCTGTTTCTGCACATTTGCGATCGATCCATTCCATCGCTGCCAAGGCATTGGGCCACAAAAAATCTAAAGTTTCGGTGTCGTAAGTCCAGGCATAATATTCAGCGTAAAGCATCAACCACAGCGGCGTGGCATCGACTGTTCCGTAATAGGGAGTGTGGGGGATTTCGTGACAGCGAGCCATTTCTCCCATGCGGATTTCGTGCAATATTTTGCCCGGTTCTTCGTCCCGCCAATCGTCGTCGGTTTTGCCTTGGTAGTGAGCTAAAGTTGTCAGAGTTTCTCTGGCTAAAGTTGGATCGAGAATTAAGATTTGAGAAGCGGCGATGATAGAGTCGCGGCCGAATAATGTTGAAAACCAGGGAACTCCGGCTGAAATTGCTTTGCCTTTACCAAAGGTTTGCCGCAGGGAATAAATGTCTTGTTCGGCACATTTGAGAAGTCGGTTAAAGGTGTTTTCCCCCGAGTTGATTCGGGTAATTTCGCTCAGCCATTCTCGCTCTTCTAAAAGTTCTGCTGCTTTGGCTTGAGTTAAAGTTGCGGGAGTGCTGACTTGGGAGATGGATTTGCCGTCGATCAGCATTTTGAGCCGATATCCCAATTTGATTGTTTGGTGGGATTCTAGGGAGATGTGCCACACTGCTGTGTTTCCCTGAAGCATTGCTGGCGGTTGGTTGTAAAACTTGATGCGAGATTCCATCACCAAACCGTCTAAACCTTGGTACGCAAGGGTTAAATTGTCTTGGAGGTGGCAGGCTGGATATTGGGCGATCGCCGATCGATCGATCGGGTTTGTTTCTGTTGCCGAAATTGGCGAATTTGGGTTTTCGGCTGCCTGATTTTCGCTGTCGCTATTGCCGTTATCGTTAGCGAGAA